>JAITFQ010000052.1 GCA_031281225.1 Chitinispirillales bacterium | reverse complement strand
AAAAGAAACCACCCCGTCCGCTCCGCGTCCACCCCTCCAAGGAGGGGAATAACATCAAATGCCTTTAATTCCCCTCCTTGGAGGGGTGCCCGTAGGGCGGGGTGGTTTCTTTTGACTTTTGCCCACGTTTACACCCCACGCCCCCCATAAAAGTTCATCTTTTATGGGGGGCCGCGGGGGGCTGATATGTCGGGGCGTTACGGGGCAGAGCCCCGTCCTCAAAAGAATTTTAATGTTTTTATCTTGTCCGAGCCCCGTCCTCAAAAAAATATCTTAAAAATTTTAAGGCTTTACCCCCCAATCTTCCGTAACGCAAAAATTGTAACTTGCTGGCCTCTTGGTAAAGACGGCCTGTGTTTATTGTTTGATTTTAGCAACGATTGCGCTGCCGTGTCTGTATTGAAATTTTGGGATGCGGTGATTAGATAGAAAATTTCAAATTTTTGCGCGTCGTCAAGCTCGTAGGAGTGTTCTAAGGCTACGGGCCTGCCCGGTGTCAGCGGGATTGCCCGGCCGGCTTCGCCTGATAGATGTACGGTCAAATGCCCCCGGCCGTCTATGCTGACGATGGTTCCGTAGCAAGGTTCCGGCACAAGGTAGCGCAGTTGAACTACGTCCCCTTGCGCCGCGTCGGCGCCGGGCGCGAGCCTTTCGGCCGACGCGCCGACTTTCCGCCACACTTCCAAACGGGATTCGAAACCCTTGATTCGGGTACCGTCGTCCGCGTCACCCGGAAGAAGCGCAAGCTCCGCGCCGTCGTCTTTAACAGGAACGGACGGGATTAGCCGCAACGGAAGCGTCAGCAAAACAAGCGCGCAGGCAAAAGCGGGAATCACCGCCCAGCGGGGGATGCCTTTCCATCCGTGTAATAGTGACGTACCCGCCGCCTTCCCCGTCAATACGAAACGCGACGGTTTCGGCGCGGCGTGTTTTTTGGAATCCACGGCCGCGTCTATTTTTCGGGCCATAACTTCCGGCGGATGCCTGCCGAGCAGTTCAGCGTCACTCGCCCGCAATTCAGCGATTTTTTTCTGCAAACTCAAATCAGACTCTTCCTGCGCCCGCAACGCTTCCATCTCTCCCTCCGGCAATTCACCGAGGAGGTAGCGTTCAATTTTCCAATCAGAAATAACTTTTTTATTCATACCCCCTCCAATCCAACATAATATTTTTTCTTGTTTTTATTTCGCATTTCGCATTTCAAATTTCGCATTACCCCACCCCCTCCAATTCCGCCAAGGTTTTGCGCAACGTGATTAGCCGCTTGCGCACCCCGCTTACAGACATTTTGACTTCGCGGGCAGTTTCTTCAAGCGTCATTCCGTCCACATAATGAAATACCGCGATGGCGCGGCTCGATTCCGGGCTGCGGCGGAACAGTTTTCGCAGCGTATCGCGGTGCCCTTGCCGCTCTTCCACATCGTCGGCGCAGGCGATCCGTTGCAAAAGTGATTCCCCGTCGGCGCCCTCCCCGTGGCGCTTGCCGTCGCGTATCAGGTTCAGGCAATGGTTTGTCGCCATTGTAAACAACAGGCTTGACGGGTATTTTGCGTTCAGGCGGTGTTTATTCTCAATAATTTTCACAAAAACCTCCTGCGCCGCGTCGGCGGCAGCGTTATCATCCCCAAGGAGCAAGCGGCACCGCCGCAGCACCATGGAGCCATATTTTCTGAAAAGGGCTTCCGTATCCGGAGTATAGACGCCCGATTTTGTTTGGTTCATATAATTGAAACACCCTTGGAGGGAAAATTTGTTACTTAAAAATACATTTTTATTAAAAAAAGATAAAATCAAAATCATTTTTTTGAAAAATCCAAGCAAGTAACCACCCTTTGGTCTCTAAGTACCCTCGCCTGCACGAAGCACCCTCTCCGATTTAATCCAGAAATAACCGCTTCGTGCGGGCGAGGATTCCGCAAAATCAAAAATTGTGCCATACTTGGCTTTTTCAAAAAACAGGTTTTGACTTTATTTTTAAGGAATATTCGTTAAATCAAGTGTCCCAAATATTATATTGTGATTATGAAAAACACACGTGATTATATCGCTTTAGCCTTGGACAACATCGACGACACCGGCGCGCTTGAAGCGCTCATCCGGGAAACGTCGGACAGCGTCGGCGTGTACAAACTCGGTTTGGAGCAGTTTACACGCTTCGGGCCAGGGGTACTTGATTTGGTACGTTCCGCCGGCCGTAAGATATTTTTAGACCTCAAATTCCACGACATCCCAAACACCGTCGCCAAAGCTGTGCGGGCGGCCTGCGGGCTTAATGTGGATTACATGACGATACACACCCAGGGCGGAATCGACATGATGAAAGCCGCCGCCGAGGAAGCCGCGAAAGCGGCGCACCGCCCGAAAATTTTGGGCGTAACGCTCCTCACAAGCATCAATCAATCCGCGCTCAACTGCGAACTCGGCGTATCAATGCCCACTAACGAATACGTCCTGCACCTCGCGCAAAAAGCGGTTGAGGCGGGGTTGGGCGGGATTGTCTGCTCGGCGGCGGATTTGGAAGCGGTCGCCCCGTCAATCCCCGCCGGCTTCGAGATCGTCACCCCGGGCATACGCCCGGCCGGCGCCGACGTCAACGACCAAAAGCGCGTCGCCACCCCCGAATGGGCGATAAAAAACGGCGCGACCCTGCTCGTAGTCGGACGACCGATTACTGGGGCGGAGAACCCGGGAAAAGCGGCGGAGGATATTAAAAATAGTTTGGAAAGGGCGATTTGACCCATGCCTAAATTTTTTAACGTAGCCGGCCCATGCGTATCGAGCAAGCACTATATGCTCGACCCGTTTCGGGGCATTGTCGATGAACTTATGGACCTTATCGACAGCGAACACTATTTCGTCATCCACGCGGCCCGCCAGAGCGGGAAAACGACGCTGCTTCAGGAGCTCAACCGCAAAATAAACGCGGAGGGGAAGTATTACTCCCTGTATTGCTCATTAGAAGCCATACAGGGGATTGCTGACCCGAAAGACGGTATCCCGGCGGTGGTAAAAAAAATAAAAAACTGTATTGAAGAGCGAGGGTTGCCGGAAGGGTTCGCGAGAGACGCTGATTACGACGATATCGCCAATGTGCTGAAATCTACACTTGTGAAATACTGCCGCTCGCTTGACAAACCGTTAGTTATATTTTTTGACGAAGCGGACTGCCTGTCTAACGGTACCTTGATCGCGTTTTTAAGACAGTTGCGGGAAGGCTACATAAACAGGTCTGATATTCCGTTTGTCCACTCCGTTGCTCTTGTTGGGATGCGGAACATTCGGGACTACAAGTCCCTGATTCGCCCCAATTCCGAAACGGTCGGCAGCGCAAGCCCGTTTAATATTATGAAAAAAAGTTTTAGTTTAAGAAATTTTACACAACTGGAAGTTGCTGAACTTTACGCACAGCATACGATTGAAACGGGGCAAGTGTTTGAGTCGCAAGTTGTGGACTATGTTTTTGAGCAAACGCAGGGACAGCCTTGGCTTGTAAACGCTATTGCTTGCGAATCCGCAGAAAAAATAACCAAAAAAGATTACTTAATACCCATCACAAAAGATATGGCGGAACAGGCCATCCAAAACCTCATCACCAAATGGGGCACGCATTTCGACAGCATGATGGAGAGACTGAAAGAGCCGCGAGTGCGCAATATCATAAAACCGCTTATTTTAGGCGAAGATATTGAGACAAGTGAGCGTTCGAATGACTATCTGTACGCGAGAGATTTAGGTCTTATAAGGGAGAGTAACGGCAGGGTTGAACCGGCAAACCCTATCTACGCAAACCTGATGATCAGGACTTTGAACTGGGATGCCCTGAAATCAATAGAGAGAGGGTACGAAAACTACACTATCCCGCGTTACCTGAAAGACGGTAAGATTGATATGAACTTCCTGATAAAGGATTTTCAGACATATTGGCGCGAGAACAGCGAAATTTGGGTGAAACGCTACAAAACAAACCTCTACGAATACGACGAAGCCGCCGCGCACTTAGTCATACAGGCATTCTTGCAAAGAATCGTAAACAGCGGCGGCCAGATCATCCGCGAAATGGCTTTGGGCAAAAAACGGGCAGACCTGTGTGTCGTCTACGAGGGGCACAAGTACCCCATCGAACTCAAAATCCTGCAAAACATAAGAGACCGCTCCAAATCACTCGACCAAATATCCCAATACATGGACAAAGTCGGCTCAGACACCGGATGGCTCGTTATCTTCGACCGCGACACAGAAAAATCATGGGACGAAAAAGTTTACATGAGGGAAGAAGTCGTGGACGGAAAAAAAATCACCGTGGCGGGATGCTGATATGAAATTTGCGGATGATACAATAACTCACAACAAAAAAAGCTCGTTCGGAGGTGAAAATAACGATGTTTGACTTTAATAAATTCCAGCCTATTGAATTGGACGACCTGATTCGTCTTGGAGGCAAATACGACGGTGGATATATTCTCGCTAAAAGGCAAATAGAGAAAACAAAAACTATTTTGTCTTTCGGGGTACAGTTAGACTGGGCTTTTGAAAAAGCATTTTTCAAAAGAAAAAATGTAAAAATATACGCCTACGACCTCTCGACAAAAGAACTTTTGGAAAAAAGCGCATGGTATTGGATACGCTTTTCTTTACGTTCATGCGCGGGTGTTGTATATAATTTAGCGCGACTTAATCCGTACCGGGCCAAAGAACACTTGTGGCAAATTTGTTTGAAATCAAAGTTTTACAGGTTTTTTAACAGCAAAAAAGAGAGGCATTTCATTCCAAAATACCTTGGAACACGCGACGACGACACTCACACGAGCCTTGGCACGGTATTCAAAGAGTTAGGAAATGTCGACGACACATCGATTTTTTTAAAAATGGATATTGAAGGAGCCGAATACGATACGTTGCCGCAACTTGTGAAACATTTGGATAAAATCAACGGAATAGCGATAGAGGTTCATTTTCTCGCAACCCGCGGTGGCGAATTTATAAAACTGCTTGATATGTTGCTGGAGAAATTTTACATTGCCCATGTGCATGGAAATAATTACTGCGGCTTGGTTGAAAATACGGAAATACCAAATATCATAGAAGTAACGCTTATAAATAAAAACCTGATAACTGGAAGCGTGGCACCGTCAAGAGAAAAATATCCCATAAAAGGGTTGGACTCTCCGTGCAACAGATATAAACAGGATTATGTCTTGCCATTTACGCAAACCGGCTCGTGTGGAGCGTAAAATAATGCCAAACATACTGATAACAGGCGCGGACGGTTTCATAGGGCAGCATCTTACAAGAAAGATGATCGACGATGGCCATTTCGTCCGCGCCGTGTCAGGCGGCAATTCCAAACTGTATTTTTTCCGCCCAAACGAAGTTGATATTAAAAAAATTGACATCAGCGATAAAAAATCTGTATCGGGATTGATGGACAGAATTGATACCGTTTACCATCTCGCGGCCATTGCGAGAAATGATTTGAGCAAGACGTGGAACGATTTTTATGCTGTGAATGTTCAAGGTACGATAAACCTCCTTGAAGAGGCTCAAAGGGCCGGTGTTAAGAAATTTGTTTTTACAAGCACAGTAGAAGCGGCAGGGTTTGGTGACGGGGTGTCGCCGAGAAAAGAGACCGACGAGCCGAATCCTGTCAACAATTACGGCAAAAGTAAATTGCTGGCGGAACAGCAAGTGTTGTCCGGTGCGTGGCCGATGGAATGCACGGCGTTACGGCTGCCGATGATATACGGACCCGGCACGTTCCTCATTGTCCCCAAAATGTTCGGGCCGGTGCGCAGAGGAATCTATCCGCTTATTGGCAGAGGGTCAGCGAAAATGGAATTTTGCTACGTTGACAACGCGGTCAACGGGATTGTTTTAGCCGGAGAAAAAAAGGAAGCGGCCAACGAACTTTTTTATATTTCCGACGAGCGGTCGTACTCTATAAAGGAGGTGGTGTTGAACATCGCCGCAGGTATGGATAAAAAAATAAAATTTATCTACATCCCAATCTTCGTCGCGAACTTTTTGGGTTTGTGCTGGGAAGTCGCGGCAAAAATTTTACCCTTTCCGCCGATTATTTCAAAAACTTCAAAAAAACCTTTCTTTTCTAGAGAGACGGTATTTTGGACGACTAAAAACGTGAATATCGTTTGTACAAACAAAATAAAAAACACGCTTGGTTATTCCCCCAATACCGACATTAAGGAGGGGACTCGAAAGACCGCTGAGTGGCTTAACAGGGAGTTATTTTCGGCGGGAGTGAAATCGTGAATATCGGAATCAACGCGTCGGCATTGAGCACCCAAAAGGGCGGGGCGTCATTTTATATATTGAATATCGTCAACGCTTTGGCTCAAGTTGATTTCGATAACAGATATTTTATTTTCACGACAAGCGCCGTGAAAGATCAATTTTTGAATCTGCCGTCAAATTTCAAAATTATACCTTGTGCGCCGTCGAAAACGTTGCCGCGTTTACTGTGGGAGTTGACGTTTTTGCCCTTGATTCTATGCAAAAAATTCAAAATTCGTGTTTTGTTTTCACCCAACTATACGGCGCCGCCGTTTCATCCTAGACTTTATTCTGTGGTAACTATTCACGACTTAAGCTTTTTCCCAATGGCAAAATACTATCCGCGTTCGCGGCGTTTTTTCAAACAGATAATCCGTTTATCCGTAAAGTTTTCCGACAGGGTCATAGCCGTGTCAAATTTCACAAAGGCCGACATCCTCAAATATATCGGCCCCTACGAAAAGAAAATTTGTGTCGTCCATGAAGCGGCTGATATCAAGTTTTTGGACGAACCGGCAATTGAGCGGATAACAGATGTTAAGAAGAAATACAATATCAATCGCGAGTATATACTTTTCATTGGGTTTTTGGAACCACGGAAAAATTTGGAGAGACTGCTGTGCGCGTATTCGATGATAAAAGACAACATCAAACACGATTTAGTGATAGTTGGGGGACAGGGCTGGTGGTATGAGCAGACTTATCACAAGGTTAAGGAGCTTGGAATTTCGGACAGGGTTATCTTTACCGGCTATGTGGAAGACTGCGAGCTGCCGCTTTTTTACAGAGGGGCGACGCTTTTCGCGTTTCCGAGTTTGTATGAAGGGTTCGGGATAGCGGCGCTTGAATCCGTCTATTCCGATACGCCGGTGTTAGCGTCGAACAACTCAGCCTTGCCGGAAATATTAGGCGAAGCGGCCACTTATGTTGATCCGTACAGCACCGAAGAGATTGCCTTGACAATGCGGCGGCTACTGGAATCGGAAGAAGCGCTGGCCGAACTCAAAAGAAAATGCGGCGCCGTTAGAGCGAAATACTGCTGGCAAAAGGCGGCACGGGAAACTTTGGAACTGTTTAAATTTAAAGCGGACAAATAAGAGGCAATTTTATGCTGATTGAATCATTAAGTGAATTTTATTTTGACTTGAACGCGTATGAAAAATATTTAGAAACCTGGTTGAAAGGCATACCGTCGGAAGTCGGTCACTGGAGACGCGCGATGGAAAAGAACTGGCCAGATTTTCGCGACCGTATTTCAAATGAGCGCCAGTGTAACATCGAACAATATTTTGACTCGCCGGAAACTTTTTGTATCGACATAGGAAGCGGGCCGCTGTCGACATGCGGAAGCAAAACGGATAAAACCAAACTGCGCATCATCGCGGTGGATCCGCTTGCGCACAGTTATAAAATTTTAAGAAAAAAACGCAATATCACCGCCGGCATTGCACCGGAGTATTGTATGGTTGAGAGGTTAACGGATAAATTTGAACATAACACATTTGATATAGTACACATGCGTAACTCGCTTGACCACGCGTTTAATCCGATATTCGGTATTATGCAGATGATGGCAATCTGCAAAAAAGACGGGAAAATAGTTTTACAGCACACCAAAAACGAAGCGGAGGAGGAAAGTTATCACGGGTTTCATCAGTGGAACCTTAGTGTTGAAAACGGTGATTTTATAATTTGGCGGCAAAATGATAAATACAACGTATCAAAAATATTGAGTGAACATGCGGAAGTTATTATAGAAAATACTTCAGAGGATAGGGTAGATATTGTTATAATCAAAAAGAGTGATATAGGTGTTGATATATGTATAGGGGGGGGGGGGGTATCAGCGGTATTGTGTGAAAAATTATTCGAAAGGCTGTCAGAGTATGCTCTCGTGGAAGCGTATTCTATGAAAAATAATGTTATAAGCGTAATAAACAGGGTACCTTTTTTGGGTATTATAGGATATAAAATTTATAAAAAAATTCATAAAATCAGGAAAAAACGGCTATGAATATCGGCATAGACATTAATGCTTTCAAAAATGATTTAACCTGCAATTGATATTGTCAAAACTTTTCATACTGAGGCCAATGCCTCATTAAGCGCTTCCTTTGTTAGTGTGAAAATCTCGTCTAACTCCTTTGCGGTAACATTGAACGGCGGCATGAAGTAAACGGTATCGCCGAGGGGGCGCAGAATCAGGCCTTTTTCCAAGGCTTTTTGCGACAGTTTGAACGCAACGCGCGCTTCCGGAGGGAATTTTTGTTTGGTGTTTTTGTCCTTTACGAGTTCAAATGCGCCGACAAAGCCTAAGCTTCTTATGCCTGATATGTGCGCGCGGTCATCGAGGTGTTTTAGCATTTCGGAGAAGTGTGCCATGGATGCCCGCGCCGATTCGGTTAACGCGTTTTCGCGGGTTAGTTTTATCGCGGCAACGGCGGCTGAAGAGGCGAGGGGGTTGCCGGTGAATGTGTGGCCGTGGTTCAGAATTCGGTTTGACGCAAGGTGATCGCCTTTGAACTCGCTGTAAATCTCTTCGCTTACCGCCGTGACAGCTATCGGCAAATATCCTCCCGTCAAACCTTTGGCCACGCACATTATATCGGGCGTAATCCCGACGTGGTCGCAAGCGAACATTTTTCCCGTTCTGCCGAGGCCGGTGGCGACCTCGTCGGCGATGGTGATTACTCCATACTGGCGGCATAGGTCAAAAATCTGGCGCAACACTTTTGTAGGATAGATACGCATACCGGCGGCGCCCTGAACCATCGGTTCGAAAACGCAGGCGGCGATGTTGTTCCCGCGCTGTTCCAAAATATGGGCCAGGGAATTCATGCAGTCGGCGTCGCAATCTTTGGAGCATTTCCCAGCGGGGCAACGGAAGCAGTAGGGGGAAGCTGTGAAATATTGTTCTTTGAATCGCTTGTGAAAAAGGTCATGGTAAAGCGGTATCGCCCCAACCGACATCGCCCCAAGCGTGTCACCGTGGTAACCGCCGCCAAGCGATACGAACGCTCGCCTTTCACTGCCGCGCAGCGCGTGGTACTGTATCGCGATTTTCATGGCGACCTCGACGGCCGTCGAACCGTTGTCGGAATAAAAAGTTTTCGTTAGCTGCTTTGGGAGAATTTCACTTAGCGCCGCTGTCAGTTCCATCGTGGCGTCGGATATAAATCCCGCCATCATCACGTGTTCTAATTTGTCGAGCTGGGCTTTGACGGCTGCGCTGATCTCCGGATTGCAATGGCCAAACGAACTCACCCACCACGAGCCGACGGCGTCGATATAGCGTTTGCCGTCTGTGTCGTACAGGTAGATACCCTCGCCCCTGTTTATCACAACGGGCGGGCAATCTTCGTAATCCTGATGGGATGTGAAAGGCATCCACAAGCGGTCAAAGGCGGGCAATGACTTCATCGCAAAACTCCGTCAGTTTATTGTCTGCCTGCGCATTGTAATCCGTGTTGAGGCACGGGATTGGGCTTGTGCGCAGGCGGATTGTGTTCACGTTATCTTCGTAAATAAAATTGCGTTTAATATTTTGCGCGTTGTTTATAACTATGCCGGCGACGGGAATTTTATACTGCTCAAGTACACGGAGTGACAAAAACGTATGGTTGAGCGTTCCGAGGCCGGGGGTGACGACAAGTATTACCGGAATCCCGAGCGCTTTTATAACGTCGGTGATATATTCCTTATCGTTGACAGGGACAAGCAGGCCGCCCGCCCCTTCCACAAGTACGATATTTGCGGCGGTGTTTTTGTTGAGATTTCCGTATGTCAACACGATGTTCTCTACTTTAATTTCGCTGCCGTCTATCCGCGCGGCTAGATGCGGGGAACAGGCAGGGGAGAACCGGTAAGGCGAGTGCAGGTTGAAGTCGGTTTTGCAGGATGCAAATTTTAGCGCGTAGAGGGTATCGACGCCCACAGGCGTTTTATCCGACAGCGGCGCGTCTTCACAGCCGGTTTCTACGGGTTTCATGTAGGTCGTCTTGTGGCCAAGTTCCGAAAAACCTTTCAGCAACAGCGCGGATACGTAGGTTTTTCCGACGGCAGTCCCGCTGCCGGTTATAAAAACGCCTTTTGTTGCCATTGTTGCTTGTCCAAAATACGGGCGCGATAAACCGCGTGCGTAGGGTTATTGATTCTTAAATTACCGCGATAACTTATATCAGCCGCGCTACAGCCACCAACTTACCGATGAGCGTTTTCGCTACACCGTTCAGACACAACCAATAAAGATACTATAATGCCAAGGTAACAGCAAGTATTTTTTTGATACTTGCGAAAAAACACATTTTTTCTTTATTACCGCTGTCGTGCAACTGGCGGGCGCTGCAAGTGCAACATTTAATTTGATTTTTTTGCTTTTAAGAACTATATTAATATTAGTGCTGGAACAACATCGTCCAAGGAGGCTTTGCTTATATGACCAACTCACTGCATTCCAAACTCAAACAGTTGAAAAAACGCCGTGCCGTCATCGTCTCCGCGGGCGGGCTGCGAAGCGGTATACAGACACTCTATTTGGGTTTTTCAAATGACGGCTGGGAGATTTACTCCAAGGCGTTTCTCCCCTATCCTCAAAAAGTCACGGAACTCATCGTGCGGTTGAGCGAAACACAAGACCCCGTCGCGCTCTCGGATGTAGGCTGGCTCGACTACAAGGTTACGATGCTATTCGTAGACAGCGTAAGAAGTGTGCTGGCAAACACGCCCAAAGCGATAGGCGACCCACACTACGCGGTGCTCAACAAGCCGACGCTTTGGAAAGGCGCGACCGGAGAAAACCTCCAGCAGAGCAGTTGGAATCTTACAATTGGCGACGAGCTCCACCTCGCAAACTCGCTTGGTATCCCGACGTTGTCAGGGTTTGTGCGCCACAATATCCTCGCCGGCGGCCCTGGCGTGCTGCCCACATTTCCCGGAAATTTGATGGTCGCAGAAAAAACAAACGGCGTTGGCCTTTTTGTCAACATTGGCCTCGTATCGCGCATGACAATCATCGACAAAAAAGCGCAGGCCATGCTTTTTGAATCCGACATCGGCCCCGGCACCGTCCTCATCGACAAATGTGCGCAGGAGGCCAACTGTCCCGATGGTTTCGACCGCGACGGTAAGCTAACATCCGGCGGTGCCCCCAATGCGGAGTGCCTGGAAGTTTTGGCTGCCGATCCGTGGCTAGCCAAAGCCGCCCCCAAACAAGCATCGCCGGAGATATTCACCCACATGCTCAACCACCCGTGCCTGAAACCGTTGAACAACATCAACAAACTGGCAACGGTAACCGCGCTTACGGCAAAAAGCATGTATGACTTTTACAGAAGGGAATACAGGGAATCCGCTGAACCGGAAGCCCTGTGGGTATCCGGCGGCGGAGCGAACAACTTAGCGCTCTTAGATTTTCTGAAAGCGTCTTTCGACACGATCCCCGTGCGCAGCGTGGAAGAGCTGAACATACCCGCCGATATGAAAATACCGTTGACACTGGGATTAACGGTAGACGCGTTTATATGTGGGAAGACGGTGCCGTGGGCGTCGGGGATGAGCCCTAAGGTTGAGCCGCTGGGGCGGTGGGCGCTGCCATAATGGGCCTCACCCCCGCCGGTAAACAACCCTGCCGCCCAAAATCGTAACAGCAGCCGCCCCTTCAAGCCCCATCCCTATAAACGGCGAGTTTCGCGATTTTGAGAAGAACGCGGCGGGGTCTACCGTCCATTTTACCGATGGGTCGATTATCGTTACATCGGCGGGCGAACCGGTTTTTAGCGAACCGCCCGGCAACCCCAAAATCCTGTTCGGCGCGGCGCTCATACGCTCTACCATCTGCGACGGCGTCAGCAGGCCCCTGCTAACCAAAACGGTCAGCACCACCCCAAGCGACGTCTCAAGCCCCACCACGCCAAACGCGGCGGTGTCGAACTCCACATCCTTCTCCTCGGAAACGTGCGGGGCGTGATCGCTCGCTATCACATCGATCGTCCCGTCCGCCAATCCGGCGATTACCGCATCTCTGTCAACGGCGGTGCGCAGCGGGGGGTTCATCTTTTTATTTGTGTCGTACATCCCAACGTCTTCGTCCGTCAGCGTAAAATAGTGCGGGCACGTCTCCGCCGTCACCTTAACCCCGCGCGACTTCGCTTCGCGGATGAGCCGCACGGAACCGGCCGTCGACACGTGGGCGATGTGGATACGCGCGCCGGTGTATTCGGCAAGCAGTATGTCGCGCGATACGATTATGTCCTCAGATATTACCGGAATCCCCCTCACGCCGAGTTTTGTAGACACGAGGCCCTCGTTCATGTGCCCCTTGGCGCACAGGGCGGCGTCCTCGCAGTGGCAGATTACCGGGATGTCAAACGATTTTGAGTAGTTTAGCGCGTTGCGCATTACGTTTGATTTGGCGACGGTTTTCCCGTCGTCCGATACCGCGGCGGCGCCGGCTTTCACCATCTCGCCGACGGGGGCGAGTTCCTCGCCTTCGAGCGCTTTTGTTATCGCGCCGACGGGGTATATGCGGCACGGGCAGTCTTCGCCGCGCTGAATGACATAGCGGATTTTTGCTTCCTCGTCGAGGACGGGGTTCGTGTTTGGCATACAGGCGACCGCCGTGAACCCGCCGGCCGCGGCGGCGCAGGTGCCGGTGGCGATAGTTTCCTTGTCCTCGCGCCCCGGCTCGCGCAGGTGGACGTGCATGTCGACAAGGCCGGGAACCGCCCAAAGGCCGGAGGCGTCGATTATGTCGGCGCCGCCGTTGCAGCCCGGCGGGGTTTCTTCCGTTATTGACTTGACGATGCCGCCGTCGAGCACGATATTATATTTCCCGTCAATCCCCTGCGCGGGGTCTATAACGCGGGCGTTTGTAATGACCAACGGTTTTGACTGCGAGCCGCCGGAGAGCGGATACGTCACCGTGCCGAAATTTCTTTTAACCATTTTCCCCGCCTCCCAATAGATAGAGAACCGCCATCCTTACCGCCACCCCGTTCGTCACCTGATCCAAAATCACCGAGTGTTCCGAATCCGCAACGTTTGACGCAAGCTCAACCCCCCTGTTTATCGGCCCGGGGTGCATGATGATTACGTCTTTCTTCAGCTTTGAGAGGCGGTCGATGTCAAACCCGTACCTGTCGCGGTATTCGTGTACAGACGGAAAAACCGCGCTTGACTGCCGTTCGAGCTGGACGCGCAACAGCATCACCACATCCGCCCCTTCGAGCGCTTCGTCTATATTGTCGGTGACGGGGACGCCGAGGCAATCGTGGTGCTGGGGCAGAAATGTGGGCGGGCCGCAAAGTATTACGTCCATCCCCATCGTCTTCATCCCCCACGCGTTTGAGCGTGCCACGCGGCTGTGAAATATGTCGCCGATTATGGCGACTTTTAATCCTTCAAGGCGGCCTAATTTCTGGCGGATTGTCATCATGTCGAGCAATGCCTGAGTAGGGTGTTCGTGCAGCCCGTCGCCGGCGTTTATGATTACGGCGTCTGTGCATTGCGTAAGGAAATACGGCGCGCCGGCGCAACTGTGGCGCACCACCACCATGTCTATTTTCATCGCCTCAATATTGCGTATCGTATCCCTTAGCCCCTCCCCCTTGTGGATTGAGCTTGTCGACGCGGAAAAATTCAGCGGGCTTGCCGAGAGGCGTTTTTCGGCGAGTTCGAAAGATATGCGCGTGCGCGTGCTGTTTTCGTAAAACAGGTTGACGATGGTCTTTCCTCGCAGCGTCGGCACGACTTTTACGTCGCGCTGCAAAACCCCGTAGAACGAATCGGCGGTGTCGAGGATAAGGTTTATATCGCCGCCGGACATACCCTCCAAACCCAGCAGGTGCCGCGCTTGAAGTTTCATGGATTAGTCGCTTTCCTCTATCTCCATCAGCCACAGGGAGTCTTCCCTGTCAATCTCGCTCACCTTGAGCGCGACCTCCTGTTTGGCTAATGTGGTGATCTCTTTTCCTAAGTAATCCGCCCTTATCGGGAGTTCGCGGTGGCCTCTGTCGATTAGCACCGCGAGCTGTATCATGCGCGGGCGCCCGTGGTCCATGAGCGCGTCGAGCGCCGCCCGCGTCGTGCGGCCGGTGAACAGCACGTCGTCCACAAGGATCACCGTTTTCTCGTTGATATCAAAAGGGATATCGGTAACGCGCACCTGCGGCTGCCTGAAAGGCATACGGTAGCGGTAGTCGTCTCGGTAGAGCGTGGCGTCGAGCGTCCCGGTTTTCAGCGTGACCTTCTCCATCGCGCTGATTTTCGCGGCGATCCTCCGCGCCAAAAACACGCCCCTGCTCTGCATCCCCACCACGCACAGAGCGGGCAGATCGCTGTGCCGCTCCAAAATCTCATGCGTGATGCGCGTCAGCGCGAGATCGAGAGCGTGGGCATCCATTATCTGTTCAAGTTTTTTCATTATAAACGATCCTGATTCTCTCTAAAATTTTCCTCGGCTATGCCATGCTTTGTCATAAAATCCTCCGGCCCAACCGGTTGGCGCTTCAATGCGGATTTATGATTCCATGGTGTTTTTACGCGCTGTGCCGATTACCGCCCGGTACGTCAGCGGGATTTTTCCGTTTTTCATAAATGTCAGCGTGTAATCCCTGCACAGTTTGTCGAGTTCGGTTCTGTTGAGCAGCCGGCCCCCCGTCGCGGTGACGCCTATGTCGCTCAGGCTTCCGAGGGCGGAGAGGGCGTCCTTGAAATTTTGCTTTTCGTCATAGTATTCGATATCTTCCGTCGATACATCAAGGCCCGCCTTGTCGAATGTCGTGAGGAGCTCGCTCACGCTTGGCAGCCAAACTCCGGCGGACAGGCCCATGCGCGCCCTTATTTCTATCAGTTCCGTGAACGAACCGTCGACGAATACCGAGAAATGGAGCTGCGTCGCCGGTTTTAACATTTGCGCTATGCCGCGCAGGGCGGCTTCCGGCGATTCGACCCATTGCAGCACAGACGATATGACCCCGCCATCGAACGCTTCGGGGCGGATGGGCAGGAAGTCTATGTCGCCGTTTACCGCGAGGACGGTGCGTCTTGCCTGCAAGGCGCGGCGCAGCGGCGCGAAAGAGAGGTCGAGGCATACGAAACGGGTCTCGCTTGGCGTCGGCCCCAAATATTCGAGCAACATACCGCTGCCGCTCCCGAGGTCGCACCAAAGCTGATTTTCGCGGATTTCGCCTTTCATGCGCAGCGATATCCGCTTCGCGATCGCCATTTGTACGTTGGCGCCGGTTTCGTAGGAATCAACGGCGCGGCCAAACCGCGCGGCGATTCTCTTTTTGGGGAAAAATGATGACGAGTCCATATCCATAAAAACAAATATATATAATGTCAATGTCAAAATCAAAACCCAAAAAACGGTTTTTATTTTTTTTGTTGAATTTCTTATCGGATATTACGTATATTACTATGAAATGGATATACTGAACGTCGACAAGATAACCAAAATCTACCGCCGCGGCTTCAAAGGCACCCGTGTCACAGCCGTGCAGGACGTGGCTTTCTCGCTGACCGAGAACCACATCACCGGCTTCGTGGGCCCAAACGGCGCGGGGAAGACCACCACTATCAAGATGATCATGGGCCTCGTGAGGCCGACCGCCGGCCGCGTCACCATGATGGGCAAGCCAGCGGAATCCACCGCTTCGAGAGCCGGCGTCTCCTACGTTTCCGAGCAGCCATATTTCTACAAGCATCTCACGGTCGGCGAAACCATAGATTTTTCGGCGCGTTTAGTCGGCATCAAACGCGCGGCCGTCGACTCGGAGCGTAAAAGGGTGCTCGAAGCCGTTGAACTCACCGGGCGTGAGAAAGCAAAAGTGCGCAGCCTGTCAAAAGGGCAGCAGCAACGCCTCAATATGGCTTCCGGGCTTTTGGGCGATCCGAAATTGCTTATTCTCGACGAACCGATGAGCGGGCTTGACCCCCCCTCGCGCCGCCTGTTCAGGAGCCTGTTCAAAAAACTCGGCGACGAGGGCAAAACTATCTTTTTCAGCACCCACGTGCTTGAAGATATAGAGGCCGTGTGCAGGGACGTAGTTGTGCTCGACGGCGGCAAGCTGCGCTTTACCGGCAGCGTGGCCTCCCTTTTGGAAAAGGGGGCGCTGGGCACGGAGCTTGTTGTTTCGTCGCTGCCGGATAATCTAACCGCCGACCTGCGCGCCGACGGCTTGGAGGTCTCCCGTTCGCCGGGCGATGAAACGCTTATATTAATCCCCGCGCCCAAAAACCCGGCGGCGTATCAGCGCAAGCTTTATGAGCAGGGGATTTTTTGTTTGTCGATACAAAAGCGCACCATGCCATTAGAATCGTTATTATACGGGGCTAATGACGGGTTGGCCAATACAGCCGGGGACGGAGGTGTGTCATGAGGGTGATTTGGCTTGTCGCGCTTAATACGTTCAAAGAAACGATACGGAACAAGGTGTTGTACAACATCCTCCTTGTCGCCGCGGTGGTGCTTCTTCTCGCCATGTCGTTTGGCGATCTTTCCGTCATGTCGCGCGTGCAGGTGATGTCCGACTTCGGCCTCGCCACCATGTCTCTCACCGGCCTGCTGCTTGCCGTCTTTATCGGCGTAGGCGTGCTTGGCTCCGAGATTGCCGACAAGACCGTTTACGGCGTGCTTTGCAAGCCCGTCGACAGGATTCAGTTCATCATAGGCAAATTTTCGGGCCTGTTCGCCACACTCGCCCTGAATTTTCTCCTGATAGCGCTGATATTCATCACCGCCATAACTTTGATGACCGGCCACGCGCCCCAGCCGGAAATTTTCTACTCCATATTTTTGCTGATGATCGAGATGTCGATAATAATCGCCGCAGCCATAATGTGGTCATGCTTCACCACCCCCACCTTAGCCGCCATCTTCACCTTGGCTTTCTACGTCTCCGGCCATCTAAACGACCTGATAACCCTAAACGCCGACATCCAGAACAACCCGATCCTGAAAACGATACTAATCATCCTGCACTACGCGCTCCCCAACTTAGAGTTCTTCAACATCCGCACCCAGGTAGTGTTCGAATTGCCGATAGCCCCCGGCCACATAACTTTCGCCGCCATATACGGAGTCCTTTACGCGGCCCTGCTGCTCCTGTTTTCATCAATTCTTTTCTCTAGAAAGGATTTGTAATGAAAAAACCGGTAACGCTAATAATAATCACCATCGCGCTCCTCGCCTGCATCACCCTAACCAAAAACCGTCTGACCGCCATCCGCGGCTCCGCCCCGCCGCTTGAAAGCATGGCCTACCTCCCCGGCAGCGAACGCGTAAAACCGTTCATGCTCGGCTTCAACACAACGTATGCCCACTACCTGTGGATAAGAACCGTAATTTACAGCGGCGGGCAATTCATGGGCGACAGGCAGTTTGACTGGCTCGTGGAGATGATCGACATGATAACGCGCCTCCACCCGCATTTCAACGAGGCTTACGAGTTCGCGGGGCTTATGATCCCCGGGATGAGCAACAACCCCGGCGCGGCCAAGGTGATCCTCGAGCGCGGGATGAACGTATTCGGCAAGTCCAAGTGGAACGTCCCGTTTTATCTGGCGATGGTCTACCACAGGTACTATCAGGACCCCGACCGCGCCGCCGAAAATTTCGCGATAGCCGCGCAGGCGCCGGGCAATCATCAAGGAAGGCTGGCCTCCTTAGCCGCGACCTTCTACAACAACGCCGGCAGGGACACCGAGGCGCTCGACATCCTCCTGTTTCTCTACGAAACAAGCGAAAACCCGGAGGTCAAGCGGCATATTGAAGAGAGGATTGAGCGGCACTTGGAGGAGATGGCGGGGGATGGGGTGTGAGTCAAAAACCTCTGTCCAAAGAGAAATGCAGCATAGGTTTCCAGTCGAATCCCGAGTGATCGGGTCTTTCCCTTTTTCCGAAAACAACTTCAACGTTACCGCTTTGCCTTAATTCTAGAAACGAAGTTCTGAGGCCGAAGCCTAATCCGAGAGCGTCCTGCGTTTGGCTTTCGAGCGCCAGCGGTCCGAGCGGCTTGTCGAACAGGCGCACGTAGTCGGCTATTAGCGACAGGTCGAACCGGATGGTAATCAGGCCGGCGTTTTGGTAAATGGACTCAACGAGCGGTATATTGAGCGGCTGAGTTTTCCAGATAGGTTTTGTGTATTTCAGCGAGACGAACGCGGCGCTGTTTGCCACGAAGTTCCACCCTAACGCCTTGTCGTGGTAGCCGCGCATCGACCCTGTGCCGCCGTAAGTCAGACGATGGTAGGTGCCGGCGTCGGTGTCACGCATCGTGAGGCGCAGGTGCGTCGTAAGTACGTCGCCGAACAGCAGCGGCAGGTAGTATTTAAAATCGTTCGTGAACTCAAAGAATGGCGTGTAGACGCCGGGGATGACGTTATCATGGTAGAGCCAGTTTGTGCGGACGTCGAAAGTTTCGTACCAGCCGCTGCGCGTGTCGAACCGCGAGTTACGGTAATCGCTTGTGAAAGTAACCGCGCCAAACGCCTCGTACAAGCTGCGGTATTCGGGGATGTTGGGGGTGGGAATGGGAGAATCGTCCATTTGGGATTCCACGACGCGGTTGTTTTGGCGCATGGGAGTCGCGCTCAGGGCGATTTTTGAATGTTTGCCCAACATTTTTCCGGCTGCCATCGTGACAAACAAATCGACAAAATCCAGCGGCAGGGCCTCGTCGGGGTAAGTTTCTACGCCCGCGCCGGCGGATATGTAGTAGGGCGTCGACAAAAACGGCTTTGTCCAAAGCGCGTTGACGCCGCGGAGAGCCCAAACTTTCCCCTCTATCGAGAGTTCCTCCATCCGCCCCCTGAAATTATATAAAGTTGCGCCGCCGCGGAGAACGATCCATAAATCCGGCACTCCGTACCGTGTGGTGCTGTAAGACCCGCCCCAAATAAGTTGCAGCCGCACCGCCTCCTTGACGGTAACCACGATGCGCGCGCCGTCATCAAGCATATACGCAGCGATGTCGACCTCTGTGTATAGCTGTGTCCTCAAAATATTTTCGCGGGTAGAACGCAGTTTGGCGGTATCAAGCTCCTCCCCAATCCTAAAATCGAAAAACGCTTCGAGTGTTTGGGGGCGTGTGGTGACGTTACCGTGGATATCAATTACACGAATGTACACCGGCGCACCGGCTGATGGCTGGATATCTTCCGATTCCGCAAAGATATACCCGCAAAGAAGCAGGCAAGCCGCAAAAAAAATTATTCTTACTCGCAAAACTTACTCACGCTCCCCGCAACCTCCCTCACCCGTTCAAGCCCGTTTTCCTTTTGCAGGAGATTGCCGGTGACGATTATGTCCGCGCCGGCTTTTAGCTTTTCGACGGCGGCCTCCCTGTCGCGTATCCCCCCGCCGACGATTATCGGGATGTCGACGCAAGCCCGCACCGCGGCGATCATTTCCGGCGGGACTGTTAGCGACGCCCCGCTTCCCGCTTCAAGGTAGATCATGTCCATCCCCAAATATTGCGCGGCGAGGGCGTGGGCGGCGGCGATGCTCGGCTTTGAGCGGGGCAGCGGGCGGGTGCCGCTCATGAATTCTACGGAGGTTACCGCGCCGGATTCTACAAGCATGTAACCGGTCGGTATCGGCTCTAACCCGTACTGGCGGATGATGGGCGCGGCTTTTACATGCTCGCCTATCAGGTTGACGGGGTTGCGCCCCGATATCAGCGAGAGGTACAGAAGCGCGCTCGCGTGCCTTGAAAGCTGTGTCGCGTCGCCCGGGAACAGAATCACGGGGATTGTCACCGCCTCCCGCAACGATTTGACAAACGTGTCGATCTGGTTTGTATGCAGCAGGCTGCCGCCCACAAGCAACGCGCCGACACCGCTGTCCTGCGACACACGGGCGGTCTCCACGGCTTTATCTATTGTAAAGTCGTCGGGGTCTAAAAGCACCCAATGGGCGCGGCGGTTTTCCGCCTTGGCTTTCCGGATGCCCGTTAATATTTTTTTATCGCTCATGCAGGCAAATATACATGATGCGGCGCTGACGGGTCAATATTTTTTACCCTGGACAACAACCCGCGCTTGCTCAGTGCGCCCGTCGCCGCCCCGTACGCCCACAACATAAATCCCGTTAGGCAAATTAATAGGGTTGAACGTATGGGAATAGTTCATCCCCGATACCGTCCGTATCCTCTCCAACGCTATCTGTTTGCCCTTCAGGTTATACAAATTTATCGTCGCCGTTCCGCTGCCCGCTGCCATAAACGCCACATTGACCCCGCCGTTTGGCGCCATTGTCGCGCGCAGGCCCTGCCTGTTTGTTTGTGCGGCAGTATTTCTCAAGCAAATGTTCGTTGTCGACGAGCGCGTCAGGCTTACGTTGCTTATTATCACGTTGTTAGTAGACCCGCCGAGGTTGAACGCTAACTGGGCATTGGGATCGCTTGCGGCGTCCATTGTGAAAGGGAGGCTAAAGTTCTGCGAAGCGGTCGTCAGCGAAAATTCATTTTGCGCATAGGTAGTCCAGCCGGTACTGCCTTCCCCGACTCTTTGTACCAAAACTTCCATATTTCTCCCCCCGCCCACAGACTGTGCGGTGAAAGTGAGGACATAGTTTCTTCCCTGTTCCAGTTCTATACCCCGCTGCGTAAGCTGCGGTTCCCACACATTGGTACCGGTGGATGTAATATTTATCGTAGCTCTATTGTTGCTCACACTCGCCGTAGCGACCGAACCACCGTAACCCTCGCCGGCGTTAAGTGTCCAGCCTGTGGGGAGGCTCGTTCCCGGAAAGTTGCCGTTCTCAATTAAATTCGCGTCGGGCGAACGCGTGTATGCCGCCGTGACGGTTGTGTTCGCGTTCATTGTCACCACACACGTCGCTCCGGTACCGGTGCAGCCGCCGCCGCTCCAGCCGGAAAAAACCCAGTCGGCCGAGGTTGGGCGCGTGAGCGTCACTTGTGTGCCGGGGGCGTAACCGCCTGCGGGATTTGAGCTTCTCGTAATAGTACCCGCGCCATCCGGAGTCACGTTGGTTGTGAGCGTGAAGTTGCCGGGTGTGGTTCCGCCGCCAATAGTCAAAATATTTCTCGTTACGCTCCCCGTGCCATTACCTTGAAAATTAGACTGTTGATTCTGACCGTTTCCACAGTTATAGGATTCCAACTTCATCGCTACTTCGTATAACGGGCCGTCCATATACATACCGGCGGCGTGCCATGCGTTAAAGTGAGCGGTAACATCGATTGTTCCGCTTGTTCTATGGTCAGAAGTGCTTTTCGGAATACTGAAGAATTGCTTGAAGTTGACATTGTTTCCGGTCAATGCCGGTTGGCCTATCCTGTCGCATACCCTGAATTCATATACCAAGCCGTCAATTGTAGCTTCGCCGTAAGGAGTACTTCTACACAAACTCGTATTTGTAGCCGGGTTATAGCCGCCGCGGTCTTGAAGGATGTAGTATTCTATTTGATTGGAGAAACTGGTACTCTGACCGTTTTCCCTTGTTGTCGGCACTCTGTTTGATGTGAAATACGCCCAACCGTATATGCCAAGCATTCTCGCGCCGTCGTTGGAACTCCATGTAGCGGCGTAATCAACGGTCATATTGCCAATTTGTGTATGGTTTTGGGTACTTGGACTCCATTTTCTGCCGGAACGGAAAAGAACATTACATGTGTTAGTCCAACTTGCAGTAAATGTTCCGCCTCTTGCGTTGGCGCCTATGCCATTATCTCCCGTGAGAGTCATTGTAGCAGTGCCAGCACGGTATTGATTCCAAAGTTCGTAGTCATAGCCGTTGCAAGGCTCCGCTACGTACCGTTCCTGAGTATTACCGGTACTAGTCCATGGTGCAGTAGGACACTGCGCAAACGCCGGATACACGGCGGCCAACACCACTATAAAAGGCAGGACTTTTTTGAATAAATTCATAAACACCCTCCGTATAGACGGCAACCTGCCGCCCATTTCTTGAAATTTTAGAAATTTAATTAAAATCACCCCAACATCAACGGACGGTAACCACCCATCCGCCGAACATCAACATCGTATATATACAATATAAGACATGTTCCTGCCTTTCGCCACTTTTTTTTACGCCCTTACCTCAACACCACATTAGACATCATCTTCACCCCATCCCTTACCCTTTTGGCCTCAATGATATACACACCGGCCGGAATTTTCCGCAGTGACAGGTTCGCGCCGCCGTTTGTGTTGAAAGACGCGATTGTCCTGCCTGTCAAGTTCACCACCCTTATCCGCACCGCCGTTTCGGGTGATTCGTTGACAACAAGCGTCTTGGCCTGGACCGTTACTAACGGGCCATGGGCACGCACCGTGTTTTGAACATTGCGGGCGGAGCTTGTTTCCTCCGCTGTCCAAACAAGCCTCGCGTTGCTTATGCTGACATTGGGAGTCGCACCGCCGAAGTTGAACGCTATCCGCGCGTTTTCGTTGGTGGGAGCGTCCATTGTAAACGTATAGGTGAACGGTTGTTCCCTCGTGGTAGTCAGGGAGACGGTTTCCGTCAGGTACGATGTGTACGGCTCGGCGTCCATCTGTATGTAAACGCTTATATCTCTAGCCGCGGCGGCTGACGCTTCAAATGTCAGGCGGTAGGTTATCCCATGATGCAGCGGAATGCCGTTTTGGACGAGCTGCAAACTGTGGTCGGCCGCGCCGGTGCCGGTGGGCCGAGTGATACCGGTGATGTTGGCCGCCCCGCCTGAAACTCCAAACGTCGCCGCCGAATTTTGCCATGTGTTGAGCGTCCAGTTTTGGGTGTTGGCGAAATTGCCGTTTCTGATAAGATTATCGGTACCGTCGGCTGTAGGTAAAAATCTTGCGGTGACAGTTTTGTTCGCGTTCATGGTGACAGACGCGGGACTTGCAGCTTCGGTGAGATCGCCGCTCCAGCCGTCAAACCTCCATCCAGTCTCCGCAACTGCCGTGAGGGTGACCGCCGTCCCATCCTCATACCTGCCGCTCGCGGGCGGCGTGGGATCACGGTTCACCGTGCCGCCTATTGCGGGGGAAGCGGCTGCCGTGAGGGTAAAACCCGTCGGCGGCGGGGGCGGGTCGCCGCATCCGCCCAAAGTAAGCTGCCCCGTGAGGGTCGGGGTCGTCCAGTCAATCCAGTTGTTCATGTTTGGCGCGTTGGCGGTAGTGGCGTTAAAAAGCGGCGTCGTACCGGGTTCTCCTGTCCTGAGCAGGAATATGTCTATGAAATTTTGCAAATGCGCATTATACGAGTTATCCCACTGGCAATGCGGCGTGGTCGGCGTATTTATGTAGTGCATGTTGCCACCAACCCCAAGCGCCTTATAGATTTCCGCCCCGGCAAGCGCGGAAGCGTGCGAGGATGGAATATTCAGCCACTGCCCCGCCGATGAGGCTGTTTTGTCCAAAACGAGAAACCCGCGCGGCGCGATCAGACCTACAACCTGATGCATATCAATAGGCAGGTTGTTGGGGTTGTTTGTGAAAGAACTGAAATCATCGCCTAACCACGGCTGCTCGCCGTAGGCGGAACTTGGCGACTGTGCGCCGTTGCTGCCGCCGCTCTGATCACGGTCGGCAAACGCGCCGCGCATAATGTTAGTGCCGCCGGTGCCGGATTCCATAGGCATGGTCAGGGCGATGCGTGAATCAAGCGCTCCCGCCGCGAACGGCCCCTTGCCGAAACGCGAACACCCCGTAACGCCTATGGCCGTGGGGTCAAGCAAATTGTTCGGGTCGCTTTCAATAACGTCAATGATCCGGCTCACGCCCCATGCCCACGCGACGAGCGTCCCCGCCCTGTGAGTTGTGCCATATATCGTGTAGAACAGACCCGATTTGTTATTGCGGTTGCCGCCCGATTCCGCGCCGATAGTGGTAGCGGTGTAGTTTATTGTCGCAACCCCCCGCGCCCTGATCGTCGCCGCGCTGGCTCCGCCGTTGCCATACATTATCACCGCCGGATAAGGCGCGGTCCCGGTGGTCGGCAAAGTAACCGTAACCGAAAACGAACCGTTCCTGCCGCCTTCCGAAACATTCACGGTAATTGATGTGTTGGTGACCGTCCCCGTCACACTCGACGGCCTCGGCGGCTTCACGCCGTAAATCGTCCGCTCCGCAAGCCTCAATATTTCCTGCCGTCTGCAAGCCCACTCTTCTCTCGCGGTCATGCGCGTCCCGTCCAATTTCATGAACGGGTCGGGCAGCCTGCTATTGGCCGTGGTAAACGCGGACGGCAGAGTGACCGGACAATCCACGGTCTCATTCTCCACACAGGAATTAAACACCTGCTGCCCGAAAACCGGCAGAGCGACGGCAAGGAAAAACAGAACAACAAGCGCCTTTTTCATAATATTCAACATCCTTTGTTTGTTGTGACAATCTTCGATTGTTTGTTGTGACGGCAAAGCCGGCAATTTCAGATTTTTTTCCTATCTCAATACCACATTAGACATCGTCCTCAACCCGTCCCTTACCCTTTGGGCCTCGATGATGTATACGCCGGTCGGGATTTTTCGCAGTGACAGGTTTGAGCCGCCGTTTGTGTTGAAAGACGCTACCGTCTTGCCGGTCAAGTTCACCACCCTTATCCGCACCATCGTTTCGGGCGATTCGTTGACGGTGAGTGTTTTTGATCTGACCGTTATCAACGAAGACGCATTGCGCCGCGCGGTTTGGGTATGGCGCATTGATGTTATGTCCTCGCCCCCATGGAACTGATACCAGCTCAACCGGAACGGTTCCCCCGTCCCCCTGAACACGAGATAGAGAAAATCCTTGACGCCGGCGCAGTCCGAAATATCCGCTTCAAAATTTCTCCACGTATTCCAGCCGCCGGTCGGCGCGATGTCGCAAGTCCCCACCAGAGTTCCGGCGGGGCTTCCCGTTCTCAATTCAATCCGCCCGCCCGCCGACCCGCTCGCCGCCCGCACCGTAAATCCCGTGGCGCCGTCGCCGAAATCCACGCCTTTAAGACGGATGTAGCTCCCATCGGAAATGGATGTAACGATCATCCCAACGTTGTCGTCCAATGCGGTTTTTATCCCCGACTGCCTGTTGATGGTCGTCGCTCTTACGGTATCGTAGGGATTAAAGTTTTTTATTTGCGCAACACCGTTTTCGGTAACGATGACCTCCCTCATCGTACCGTCGGCATTGTACACCAAAGAGTCTACGCTGATATTTCGCTGATTGGCGTTATTGCTTGGGACATTATTGGCGTTTGCCACCCTGCGGTCGTGATAGAACATGTACCACCGGTTGTTGTATTCTACAATCCCTTGATGATTGTTGTTGTGCCTGTTGATGTTTTGGTTGCCGATTGCCGGATTGCGCAGCACCGGGCCTCTCAAAGTGAACGGCCCCTCGGGGCTGCTGCCCGTCATATACATGATGGCCGCGTTTGGATGTTCGTCGCCGCCGGAAAAATTATTGACGTATGAAAAATAGTATATATCCCCGCGTTTGTGCATATAAGCGGCTTCAAAGGAGCGGGGCGCGTCAATGGTTATCGCGTTGGCTCCCGGCGGCAGAGAAATCATGTCGTCATTGAGCCTTATCACGCGCAGATTGCTGCCGGGGCCGGGAGTGGAGCTCGCGTCGCCGCCGCCGTAATACAGATACGCCTGACCGTCATCGTCAATAAACACGGCAGGATCGAATAACCAGGGAACATTGCAGTTTGTACACGTATTCCCGTCAACAAGCGGCCTTCCGTTCAATACATCCGTAAAGGGGCCTTCTGGGCGCTCGGCGGTGACAACCCCAACCGGGCCTCCGGCGCCGCAGGGGTAGAGATAAACTATCCCGTTGCGTACCGCCGCTCCCGGAGCGTACGCACGGGCAGTAGCGGCAGTCCCGCGGTTCCAGTCGCGCGGCACCCTGAACACTTCGCCGTGGTCTGTCCAGTTCGCCATATCATCGGTAGACACCAACGTGTACGCCTGAATCATGTATCCGTCGTCGGGGTTTGTGCTTTGGTCATCGTTCGAAGCGTAAACATAAAGCCTGTTATTCCAAACGATGGGTTGGGGATCGGCGGTATACTTGTGGCTGAGGATGGGATTAGCCAAAAGCGGCACGGCGATGGTACTGACGGCGACGGCCGCCAAAGTGAGAAGGCGGATAAATTTTCCTTTTTTCAGAACGCTCTCCTTATTTTATTGATTATGATTATCGTTTAAGCGCGACACCATATATACAATATAAGATATTTTTCCGCTTAAATGTGATTTTTGTGTAAATTATTACATTTTGGATACGTTATCACGTTTTCCATCCCCCAAAACCGCCGCCCTCCTCTACAACCCCAGCCATAAACCTCAAAAAACTTGCGCCAATCCCGCAACATAAAGTATCTTTATTGGAGGGATAGGGCGATGCGCGGATAGATCTGACGCTTGCCCAGCCCGTTTATTCGCTTAACCTCATAAACGATATATTCGAAAAAGACCCTAAAATGGAAGAGGTTTACTATCATCATTACAAGATAGTTAATATTGAGCACACAGAAAAGCAGATAAAAGGCCTTGAGTTTATTTTTGAAGAGCGCAAAGTTTACGACAGGGTTCAAGATGGCATTTGGGCCAAACAGTTGCTCATTAACGGCAAGCGCAAGGAAGGGCTTGAAGAGCGCATTCCTGATAAATGGGAGCCTCGTTACCCTGCATAATGATGACGGCGGTGGGGCTTTTTCCGTCTTCGTAGCGCCGAATTGACCTGTCAAAATGCCGAAATGCCCGCTTGCCCTGAATTGCGGTTAATCGCTTCACGCCCCCTGTCCTGCGCTCGCGGACAGGGAGCCCCTGCGATATTACTGAATGTTGGAAGGTTTCGTTGATGCTATAACCTCCGGCTTCCTGACCTTGAACACCACGGCCCCTAAAGGCGGCAGTGTCAATAATAGCGAGTGCGCGTGGCCGTGGCATTTCTGTTCGTCCGACTCCATGCCGCCGGAGTTGCCTATGCCGCTGCCGCCGTACTCCTTCGCGTCGCTGTTGAAAATCTCCTCCCAAAAACCGCCGATCGGCACGCCCACGCGATAGGCCTGTCTCGGTTCGGGGGTGAAGTTCAGGACGACGAGCACGCGGTCAAATTCACCGGGGCCTTTTCTTATGAAACCCAAAATACTTTGCTCCCAGTCGTTGCAGTCTATCCACTCAAACCCCTTGGGGTCAAAGTCGTAGTAGTGCAGCGCGGGCTCCCGCCTGTACATCCGGTTCAAATCTCCCACCATAAGCTGTATCCCGTTATGCCGCTCCCACTGCGTCAGCTCCCAGTTTAAGCTCTTGTCGTGGTTCCACTCCACAAACTGCGCGAACTCGCCGCCCATGAAGAGCAGCTTTTTGCCGGGATGGTTAAACTGGTAGCTGAGCAAAAGGCGCAGGTTGGCGAGCCTTCTCCAATCGTCGCCGGGCATTTTGTTGACGAGAGAATTTTTACCGTGTACGACTTCGTCATGCGACAGCGGCAGCACGTAGTTTTCCGTGAACGCGTACAACATGCTGAATGTCAATTCGCTGTGGTGATATTTTCTGTATACCGGGTCTTTGCTCAAATACAGGAGCGTGTCGTGCATCCACCCCATGTTCCACTTCATCCCGAATCCGAGACCGCCAACGTAGGCGGGGCGTGAAACCATCGGCCAGGCGGTGGACTCTTCAGCGATTGTCTGGACATCGGGGAACGCCTTGTATATCTCCTCGTTCATCCGTTTGAGGAACGATATTGCTTCAAGATTTTCCCTGCCGCCGAACTGGTTGGGTATCCACTCGCCCTCTTTGCGCGAATAGTCGAGATAGAGCATGGAGGCGACGGCGTCCACGCGCACCATGTCTATGTGGTACTTGTCTAACCAGAATATAACGCTGCTCAAAAGAAACGCCTGCACCTCATTGCGCCCGTAGTTGAAGATGTAACTCTTCCAGTCGGGGTGGAAACCCTTTTTCGGGTCGGAGTGTTCGTACAGGCAGGTTCCGTCATAGTAGGCGAGCCCGTGTTCGTCGCTTGGGAAGTGCGACGGCACCCAGTCGATAATTATCCCGATATCGTGCTGATGCAGGTAGTCGACAAGGTACATGAAATCCTGCGGCGTGCCGAACCGGCTCGTTGGCGCGAAGTATCCGGTGGTCTGGTATCCCCACGACCCGCCGAACGGGTGTTCCATCACGGGCAAAAACTCAACGTGCGTAAATCCGAGTTTGTTGCAGTAGTCGGCGAGTTCGGGCGCGAGTTCTCTGTAGCTTAGCCAGTCGTCCGCGGCTTCGCTCTTGCGACGCCATGAGCCGAGGTGTATTTCGTATATTGACAGCGGCGCGTTGAGGCTGTTTTTGTCTCTGCGCCTCTGCATCCAGCTTTTGTCGCCCCATTTGTATTCAAGGTCCCAAACGACCGGCGATGTGGCGGGCGGCGTTTCCCAGAAGTAGGCGAACGGGTCGCCCTTGTTCACCGTGTACTTGCCGGTGTTTGAGTTTATGTGAAACTTGTAGAGCGTGCCCTGGCCGAGATTCGGGATGAACCCTTCCCATATCCCCGAGCCGTCCGAACGCGCGGAGAGCGGGTGGCGGCCGGCGTCCCAGGAGTTGAAGTCACCGACAACCGAGACGTATTTGGCGTTTGGCGCCCAGGCGGCAAAATACGTGCCGGGGATTTTGTCGTCGGTTTTCATCACGTGCGCGCCGAACTTGTCGAACAGGCGGGAGTGGCTGCCCTGCTTGAACAGGTATATGTCGTACTCGGTTAACAGCGATACATCGTGGCGGACGTCGCCGATTGCCGGGGCAGTGACTGGGGTTGACATGAGTTTTTCTCCTGTTTTTTGTTTGGGGGCTATTTATAAAATATTAATATAATATATGCCGCCCCGACAAAAAAATAAAGTCAAAACAACAAAATCAAATAACAGGGGGAGGGGGTCAGCAGGCAGAAGAAAAAACAGGACGGGCGGCCGTTTCCGGCCGCCGTTCCTTAACATACATTTAATACGTCACTACTTTCAACACTTCGGGCGAAACACCGCTCCCGTTCAGTTGCAGGAACAGCACGCTGCGCCTTATGTTGCTGAACCGCAAGTCGGTCACGCCGCCGCTGATTGC
The DNA here is from genome assembly GCA_031281225.1 of Chitinispirillales bacterium. GTDB lineage: Bacteria > Fibrobacterota > Chitinivibrionia > Chitinivibrionales > Chitinispirillaceae > GUT77. The sequence goes on along the minus strand of JAITFQ010000052.1, from coordinate 7,054 downwards.
GCCGCTTCTTATTTCCCTGCCTTGCAGGTCAATCAGCCTGTAAGACGTGAACGTGTGGCTTGCGGGGAGCGTCGCTGTGAAGCCTCCGGGTGCAGAGACTATGGAGGCCCGCGTGCGCACCATGTTGGGCGCCGTTTTCGCGGGGTCGGTTATCACGTTGGTGCCGCCGGTTTTGAACTGGGCGGTAATCTCCCGGTGCCACCATACCTGCGTGTTAAATTCGGGGTTGTCGCCGTGCAGGTCGCCGCTGTTGTTCCAGATTTCGAACTCAAAACCCGGATTGGCGATCGCGGTGACGCTCACGGGCTCACCTTGCAGATACAGAGCCTTATTGGGGACGACTTCGATCCGGCCGGAACCCGGCGGCTGGATATTCAACGTAAATTCGAGGAACCCGTCGTCCGTTCCACCGCTACCGCTCTCCGTGAAGTTGGCGGTGATTGTCGCGTTTGCGGTCAAGGTAACAGTTGTAGTTGCGCTGTTCGGGCTGGCAATTGTTGCGCCGCTGCCTGTTACTGTCCAGTTGCTGAACGTGTAGCCGCTCGCCGCGGTAGCCCTTACCTCGACAGGCGTTCCCGCGTTATGGGTTCCCGCGCCTGTAACGGTGCCGCCGGCCGTTGGGGAGCTGTTGATTGTAAGCGTGTATGTTTGGGCCTGCCCCTGCGTGAAGTTGGCGGTGATTGTCGCGTTTGAGCTTAGGGTGACGGTTGTAACCGCGTTGCTCGCGCTGGCGAATGTTGCCGTACCGGTCGTTACAGTCCAGTTGGTGAACGTGTAGCCGGTTGCGGCGGTGGCCGCTATCTCGATAGGCGTTCCCGCGTTATGGCTTCCGCCGCTTGCCGGGGTGACGGTGCCGCCGGCTGTCGGCGCGCGGTTAATCGTAAGCGTGTACGTTACAGTCTGTGACTGCTGCGTAAAGTTGGCGCGGACAGTCGCGTTTGTAGTCAGGGAGACCGTTGTGTTAGCGGAGTTCGGGGCTGCGATTGTCGCGGTGCCGGTGCCGGTCACCAAAGTCCAGCCGCTAAATACGTATCCGGCTGCGGCGGTAGCCGATATGGGGAACGCTGTTCCCGAGGCGATGTTCGCCTGACTGGTCGCCGGACTGGTGGTGCCGCCGGCCGCTGGTGTGCGGTTGACCGTAAGCGTGAATGTTGGCTCGAAGTTGGCGCGAATCGTCGCGTTTGTACTCAGGGAGACCGTCGTCGAGAGAGCGTTCGCGTTGGCAAATGTCGCGGTGCCGGTCACCACAGTCCAGTTGACGAATCTGAAACCGGTCGCCGGCGTGGCCGAGATGGAGACCGGCGAGTTCGCGGCGATATCCGCCTGGTTAGCCGCCGGCGTGGTAGTGCCGCCGTTCGTCGGGAGGCGGTTGACCGTAAGCGTGAGCGTTTGCACGAAGTTGGCGCGGATCGTCGCGTTTGTACTCAGGGTGACGGTTGTGTTGGCGGAGTTCGGGTTAGCGAATGTCGCCGTGCCGGATACCACCGTCCAGTTGACGAACCTGTGACCGGCTGCGGCGGTGGCCGCTATGGGTACCGCCGTTCCCGCGGCGATATTCGCCTGACTGGCCGCCGGCGTGGTAGTGCCGCCGGTTGTCGGGTTGCGGTTGACCGTAAGCGTATACGTTTGCGTCGTCTGCTGTGTGAAATTGGCGGTGATTGTCGCGTTGGCGGTCAGCCTGACCGTCGTGGACGCGACGTTCACGTTGGTAATTGTCGCCCCCGTGCCGGCTGTCCAGCCGGTGAATGTCCAGCCGCTTGCGGCGGTGGCCGAGATATTGACGTTGGTATTCGCGGCGATATTTGCCTGACTGGCCGCCGGCGTGGTGGTGCCGCCGCCGGTTGGGTTGCGGTTGACGGTTAGCGTGTATGTGGTAGGGGTTCCGCCGCCGCCACCGCCGCCGATAGCCGCGCCGCTGTATATGTCACGCAAAAGCTGCGGGCATGTAACCGTTCTCATAGTATATCTCGGGTTGCTCGCCGCCATAAGCCAGTCCGCGTAAAAAACACAACCCCGCCTGAGCATGTCATGAGCAGGGGCGCTGAATACCGAATTACACCTGTCCCTGAGACAAGTCCGTTGTGCCGCGGCGGTGCCGGTCTCACAAAACTGTCTCAAAATACCTCCGTACTGGTGTCCAAGCGCCTGGGTGCTTATGCCAGTCTGTCCGGTAAAGCTGTCAAACAGCCCCAACCCGCCGCCCGGAACCATAAGGTCAAGCTGAGTGTTGCCAACGTCGCCGCCTATATTGGCCGCCATCACAATCATCCTTTTTCCCTGAATAGCCCGGTGATTGTCATTTGTGCCATGTTCGCCCGCGCCGGTAAACGTTATCTCGTAGCACGTACCGCATTGATTGGGCGGGTTTGTGGCCACGAAGCCGTAAGCCAGATTATCGTCGACAGCGAAAGGAATCATATCCCAGCAAGTGTAGGAATTACCCCCCTGGCAACTGCTCCTGTTGTTATCGCTTGTAGGCACTAACCGGTTATTGCTCCGATCGCATTCCTTGCACGCGTTGGCGATACCGCCGGCGTTTGAACTCCAGGAGCAGCTTTGTTTGCAGCCATCCCAATAACGCGACATCCAGCCGTTTGTCTGCGCGTTCGCGGTACCTGCAAAAAACACCATAAACATCCCAACAACAAAAATCATCCTTTTCATCAAAAACCTTCCCTCCTCCGCGTATCACGGATTGATTTATAGTATAATATGAAGCATTACATTACTAATAGGTCACCGCTCTCACCACCTGCGGCGCCATGTTCGCCCCCTCAAGGCGCAGGAAAAATACGTTGTGCCCCAGATTGTTGAACCGCAGGTCGTTTACGCCGCCGCCTATTCTTCCACTTCTGACATTTCTGCCCTGCAAGTCAATTAATTTGTAGGACGTGTACCCGTGCCCCGCCGGCAGAGCGGCGGTGAAACCTCTCGCAATCGACCTGACAGTTACGTTCGCGCCCGCCGGACGGGATGTTCTCGCGGCAGTGTGCCTTATTGAACTCTGCTGTTCGCCGACGAGGACGAAGTAGTCAAAATTGACGCTGTGAGATTCAAAACTCAGCGCTATTGTGTTCGCACCCTCTGTAAGATTTACTTTGGAACCGAACGGCACAAGGGTAAACGCGTTCCAGTTGTTTGGGTTGATATCACCGGTCGATCCGGCAGGCTGGCCGTTCACCGTTACAGAAATGACCGTCTCAATTCCGGTTTGGACACTGAATGACAGGTCGTACTCTCCGGTATGTGGTGCTGTTATGTTAAAAGTAAGGGTGGTTCCCGTATTAACACCAACCGTTAAGTTACTGATATTCTCGTTTACGGTTCCGGTACTCGAGGTACGATTTATCCCTTTGATCATGATGGTCCACGCGCTACTTTTGGGTTTGTATCCATCAATCAGCGCCTGCGGACACGGCACTATCCTTACAGTTCCCTGCGGATTGGGCGCGGACATCATCCAATCGGCGTGAAATAGGCAACCCTTCAAAAGCACGGCGTGTTCGGGCGCGCCAAATATTGTGTTGCAGCTGTTTCTATGGCAGTTTTGAACAAAATTCATAACACCGGGCGCATTCCAGTTTCCACTAAACTCCTGTATGGCAGCGTCTATGCAATCCCTTAAAAGACCGCCGTGCTGATTTCCTAATAGCGGTGACCGCTCGGGCAAACCAAGCTGATGAGAGAAGCAGTCAAACATTCCGAGGCCGCCGCCCGGTATCATAAAGTCAATTTGATTGGGAGCGACATCGCCGCCCGTATTGCGGCCCATTATAACGACTCTCTTACCGCTGCTGGCGGTAGCAAGCGCAGTATGCATGGGCATGGGGTTACCGTGCGGGTATCCGCCGGTGAACGTTACCTCAAAGCACTCGCCGCACGCCGCTTCGCTGGTGGCTCCAAAACCGTAGGCGATAAGCGGATTGCCGGGATCAACAAACGGGATCTGATCCCAGCAGGTATGAGCCGGGCCGCCATCCTTGTTGCACGGTGCTTCGGCTATGTCGCCCAAAAAAAGCTCCACGTCGTTGGCGTCGCAGGCCTTGCTAAGACCAAGTTCCGAATCTCTCGGTATGTTTTGAAACCAGGAACAGGTGGGTTTACAGCCGTCCCAGTAGCTGGAAAGCCATTTTGCGTCTTGGGCGGATACGTCTACAACCAAAACACCGATAAGAAATACTGTAATCAACGTAACCGCAAAAAAAGTCTTTTTCATAGGACTGCCCCCCTGCGTTTCGAGTTTGTGGGTTGAATACTTTGCCGTATATTATAAAAATAAAGGGTTTTACCGAAAAACGCAACATTTTTTTTAATTTTTTTTAATATTGACTTTTTACGTGCGCACATAGAATGCTTTCCACACACTTATAAATCGGTATCTGTAGGGTCGATCGGCCCCCTGAGCCTGTCGAAGGCAACCTCATCTGCAGGCTGTTTTCAAGCGGGACGGGTATATCATCCCGGATTTAATTCTAAAATACGACCGCTTCGTGCGGGCGATGGTTCCGCAAAATCAGATTCTGTGCCATACCTTTTATAAAAAACAGGTTTTGACTTTTGAATTCATTATTTTGACTTTGCCCCCGCAATATCATATTTTATATACATGAAACGCTTACTCCCCATCGGCATTCAAGACTTTCCCAAGCTCCGCGAGGGCGGTTTTGTTTATGTGGACAAGACGGCCCGAATCCATGAGCTTCTCACCGGTTCCGGGCAGCCCTTTTTCCTGTCCCGCCCGCGCCGTTTCGGCAAGTCTCTTTTGTGTTCGACGTTAGGGGCGATTTTTGAGGGGCGGCGAGAGCTGTTCGGCGAGATGGCTGGGCGTCCGGCGCTTGCTATAAATTCGCTTGATTGGGAGTGGAAGTATGTAGACGTATAATACCCGCCAAACGCCAAAAACAAAAAATGACACGAAAAGAAAAAACTGGGACAGCCGATAACTTTTACCTGCCTTAAACTAACGGCGGGATTTTAGGTGCTTGCCGTCAGAACCGGAAGCCGGAGCTTAGTTTCAGGGTCAAGCCGTGTCCCATTCCGTTAAAACGATTTTCATTGCGAAATACGAGTTCATCTACACCCCAACCGTATAATAATTCAGGGCGCAAAAATGTTCTCTCACTCAGATTGAAATCGGCACCAACTCCTATTCCTAAGTTTATCCGAATTCCACCAAAGTCAAATTCCGTTTTTTTAGAAAACAACTGTGAGATATATGAGATATGTCCTTCAAGAATAAACGGGAAAATTATCATATTTCTTGAAAGATGAATCGGGACCCTAAAGCAACTACCAAAACCAACGCTTGTAAATGGCACATCAAAATTACTTATGACGGTTCTATCCCATTCATCTTCTTCTTTCAGGTTTGCGCTTCCAAAAGAAATTCCAGCAGAAAATCCTACTATAAAGTTACCGAAAACCTCAGTAAAGAATATGTAAATTCCCCCGTCGTTGTAGGTTAGACGTCCATCAATCCCACCCTTTCCCCAGTCCCCTACAATTCCTCTATTATTAGTAAAATACGTTCCACCGCCAATCGAACGTGGAAAAAATCCTCTCGGACCTGTCTCGCCATTTTCCGTTTGAGTCAAACCACCCGCTGGTTTTTCCAAAGACGCCACCACAACGTCTGGATTGAAATCGTGGGCTAAACGAATGCCTACAAGGGGTATACTCCACCTCCAAGAACCACTACGGAAAGGTCGCATATTGGTACTGGTAAAAGGAACACCATTGTGAAAGATACCGTTGCGGTAGGAATTTTGGCTGAACTCTGAAAATCCGCGCCAGCTACCGCCGCGAATCGTATGGCCGGAACCTGAGCCGGGGCCCTCAGGATTGATCTCGCTTGATGAACCATACCACCCGAACCTGTCGCTAACCAACTCAAACACATTACCGCTCATGTCATATATACCCAATTCATTGGGCATTTTGCCGCCAACCGAAGGTATATTTTTCCCGCTATTGCCTTTATGCCACGCTACATCGTCAATATTATTGCTTCCGGCATACATGTAACCCCTGCTTTGTGTTCCGCCGCGGGCTGCGTATTCCCACTCCGCTTCTGTTGGCAAACGGAACTGTTTTCCTGTGGTCTCATTCAATCTCGTAAGGAATTCCTGAACATCCCTCCAACGAACATTTACAACCGGCGAATCGTCGCCTCTGAATTTTTTGGGCATAGAACGGTTTTCACCCATCACCGCCCTCCACAGAGCCTGCGTTACCACGTATTTGCTGATGTAAAAATCGCTGACCGTTACGCTACGCACCGGTTTTTCCCATCGCCTGCACCCGCTTTGCTCATCCGTGCACCCCATATCAAATGTTCCGCCCCGCACAAACACCATATCTATTTCAGCTTCGCCACTTCTCACCACATTCTCTACCGTGGCTATATCACCCGTTCCTGTCCCCGCTCCTGTCGCTTGAGTGACGACGACGGGAGGGAGCAGTAGTGGTGACGGTGCGGCAGGTTCGGGTTTAGGCATTGTTGCTTGCCTGCTAAACATATTTTTGATAACTTCTTCCGAAACTTGCGTAAGGTCGTCCGGTGTTCTCAGCGGACTGAAAGCGTCGCCAATAAAGACAACTACCGCAGTTTCAACGTCGACTATACGGGCGGAAACCTGAAACTCGCCGAATGCCGGCGTGATGTCGGCTATGCAAATGTAATCGACACCGAACTGGCGGCCTAATTCGCTAATTTGGTTGTCATCAATGGCACCGCTGCGCTGCTTTACCTGTTCGCGCTCAATTTCGGCAAGAAATGCGTTGGAGCGTTCGATACCTATGTACCGCCCGCTGTTAATAAGCGAAGCCAGCATCCTTGTGCCAAGCACCCGCTTTTCATTGTCGAGGACATCGCCGGTGACGTAGACCGCGATTTTCGGCAGGTCTTGGGCGAATGAGGTTGTGGCATTGGTTAGTATTATTAGTAGAAAGAACGGGTATAAAAGGCACTTAAGAGTTATGGCACGATATTTGCTGGGGGGGGGGGGGGAAAAACTTTAATAAACCTTTTTGTACAAGGCAACCCCCGTCCCAA
>JAITFQ010000026.1 GCA_031281225.1 Chitinispirillales bacterium | reverse complement strand
GCCATAACACGCCGCGGTATATCAATTAATTACGCTGCCAATACAATCAATTACCGCCGTTATTCACTATACTCTAAGACTTTTATTCGGTTTTTCACATATATCAGCAATTTTATTTCAAACTTTATCAAACCGGCGAAAGCCAAAAGGAGGATGTATGAGTATTTCAAAAAAAATTAAAAGTTTTACGACTGCCGCAATATTTGCCGCGGTTATGCTGGCGGGTTGTTCAGAAGACGAGCCGGAGAATAAAAAGGGCGTTTTCACCGATTCAAGAGATGGGCAACAATATGCCTGGGTAGAAATAGGCTCTCAAGTCTGGATGGCGGGAAATTTGAATTACGCGGGCGCGGAAAGCAATCTGGGCACGTGTTACGATGGTGAACCGGGTAACTGCGCCACTTATGGCCGCCTTTACAATTGGCTTACGGTTATGAGCGGAACGTCAGGTTCTTCTGCGAATCCCAGCGGTGTTCGCGGTATTTGTCCAGAGGGCTGGCATGTTCCAAGCGACGCTGAGTGGGCGGCATTGTCGGATTTCGCAGTGGAGAATGTTGCGGGAAGAAAGTTGAAGGCGACGAGCGGTTGGAATGGCGGTAATGGTACGGACGATTTTGGTTTTTCAGCCCTACCGGGCGGCCGCCGCCAAACCGGCGAAGACTATTGGGGTATCGGCGAACACGGAGAATGGTGGAGCGCCACAGAGCAGGGTACGGAGTCTGCCTGGTTCTGGGAAATGAGTTCGAACCGCGGTCAGGTGTATCGGTTTACGGAATTTAGAGACCGTGGCGAAAAATCGCTGCGTTGCGTCCGTGATTAAAGCGTCGTGCAACCGGCGCGGCAGTTTCCTGCCGCGCCATTCTCCGATTGCTAAATAAAATGACCCAATCATTTTTTTGTTTTTTATCTTGGGCGGGTAGTATATTTACTTTTGTATGAACCCCATGGTTTAATGTTCACAAAGGATAATTTTATGGATTTTGTCTTAGCCTATATCACAGCCAAAAACAGGGAGCAAGCCCTCTCAATCGGCCAAACCTTAGTCGAAGAACGCCTCGCCGCGTGCGTCAATGTTTTGGACAGTATGACATCGATTTATTGGTGGGAGGGGAAAATCTGTACTGACAACGAAGCCGTGCTAATCGCCAAAACCGCCTCCGAAAAATTCCAAGCCCTGACAGCCCGCGTAAAACAACTGCACACCTACACATGCCCATGCGTCGTATCGCTGCCGATAACGGGGGGAAATGAGGGGTATTTGGATTGGTTAGCGGAGCAAACCGCTCCGTAGGGGCACGCAGTATTCGCCCGCTTGTTTGATGAATTTGCGTGGCAACAACCCCGTCCCTACATCCGGAGGATGTCGTCGACGGTAAGACCGGACTGGTCTGTTCAGTAATGGCGTTCACGTCTATGACACCAAAAAAATCTCAGAACACTAAAACGGCTGGCCCAAATCAAAGTGCAGTTCCCATGCGCTCTCCCCCGGACGTTTGTCTAACTTGAATCCCAGGTCCAACCGGGCGATTAGTTTGATTGGCGTGTCGACCCGCAGGCCGGGGCCGGCCGACCATCTTAAATCGCCTATCAAGCTCCGCGCCGAGACGATCTCCGTGTAGTCGTGCCAGACGTTTCCGGCGTCTAAAAACACCGCGCCGTTAACCCACCCGTATATGGGGAAGCGGATGTCGGCCAAGTTGAAAAAGGTGTAAAAATTACCGCTGAGCGGATCGTTATTGGGCAGCGTCGTCGCTAATCTGTTCACCGCGAAACCCCTGACAGTGTTGCTCCCGCCGCCGTGGAACCTGCTTTGCACGGGGACCACCTCGCTTCTGCCGTATGGGATCGCCACGCCTGTGCGGGCGGCCATTGAAAGGAAGTAGCGCGAGCGGCGGCTGAAATAGTGGCGGTAGTCAAAAGTCGCCTTGTAGAACTGGTTTGAGTTTTCGCCGAATATCCCGGCTATCCCGGCCACTTCGAGGCCGATGTGAAAATAGTTTCCCTTGCCGGGGTTGAAGAGGTCGTTTCTAGTGTCTACTATGAAATCGAGGCCGATGCTCTCCGTGGGATCGTCGGGTACGCCGTCGGGGCCAGTTAAATCGTCGGCGGGGGCTGTGATCCACCGCACCCATTCCCGCTGGAGCCATACCTGATAGAACAGGTCCTGATTATCGGTCTGCTGGCCGACGGAAAACCGGAAGCCGCTGAACTCCCCCTGATAAAGGTCTCTGTTATCATACCTGTTGTAGTATACCCTCGTGTCGAACTGAAACGGCAAATAAAAAAATCTCGGCATGGCGTAGACCGCTTCGGCGAGTTGTGAAATCTGCGAGAGTTTGCCGGTCAGCGTCAGCCCGTGGCCGAATCTGAACATGTTGCGGTATGTCGCCGAACCGGAAACCCTGAAACCCTCGTCGGTGCTGTAACCGGCGCCGCCTTGCAGGCGCAGAAATTCGCTCTCGGAGAGGCGCACGTGTATGTCGTAGGTGCTGTCGGGGTGCTCCAAAACGGCGCGCGCGGTGTCGAACTCCGGCCTTATCTCCACATAGCTGAACAGGCCGGTTTCGTAGAGCCGGCGCTCCGACCTTTTGAGCGTTCTGAGGTTTAGCGTATCGCCGCTGCTAAATGCAAGCTCGCGCCTGATAACCCAGTCGGCGATCCCGTCGTTGCCGGAGAGGGTAATATTGCCAGCCTGCACCTTGGGCCCCTCCCGGACGCTGAACGTTACGTTGGCGAGATTTTCGGCGGTGTCGACAAAAATGACAGGCTCTATCGCCGCCTCCAAAAATCCCTGCCGCCCAAGCGCTTCATCCATCGCCCTGATGTCCCGCCGCACGTCCGAGTGAGTCAGCGGCGCGCCGTGCCTGGTGGCCATTCTGCGCAGCATGGCGGGCCTCGGCACAAACCGCTCCGCGCTCACGTTGACCTCGTTCACGTGCAGTTGCTCGCCCTCGTCTATGGCAATGTATACCCGCAATCGCGCCCTCGCGGTATCGCTCACGATTCTGTCGAGCCTTACATCCGCGTACTCAAATCCCCTTGCCCTGTAAAAGGCGCGCAGCGCGGCGAGATCGGAGTTCATGCGGAAATTTGTAAAGCGGGTTCGGTAACTCGGCCATTTCGGCTTGAGTTCCATGAGGCTCAGGAGCTCTTTGTCCCTGTATGTCGCGTTCCCCTCAAAATTAATTGCCCTGACGTGCCACTCCCGCCGGCGGTCCTCCGAACGCCGCTCACGCCGTTCACGCGCCGCCTGCTCGTCCCGCTGCTCCCTCTCATGCACTTCGTGCAGTTCAAGATCATCCCATGCGTGGGCAAACGCGAAACAGAGCGCCAGCACCATAAAAACGCAACGAAAAAAAACGCAGGGGGTCAATGTTATCCGCTTCATCTGCTAAACCTGTAGATAAGGTCTAACGCGTTTTCCCCTTCGCCCGTCGCCTGCCCCTCAATGAAGAAGTTGGGCAGCCTGAGGAGCGGGCGGAACTGCGCGGTAACTTTCCGCTCGTCGAGCTTTACGGTGTTCGTCTCGTAGGTGATGAAGAGGCGCGACGCGAAACCTTTTGAAACGCCTATCGTCGCGCCGGCCCCCTGCGAGCCGCCGAGCAGGTCGCCGCTTACGCTTATTCTGTCGAGATGAAGCAACCTTTCAAGCCTCCGCGTCCCAAAACCGATGGCTTGCTGCGCGGCGATGTTCATGAGCCTGTTGTTGATGTCGCTGCCCATGCCGCCCATCCTCTCGCCAAACGTCAAAACGCTTATGATGTCGAGCTCGCTTAGCGCCGGCTCGGCGGAAAAACGTATCATCGGGCTTTCAAGCGTTTCGGTGATGTTCAGGGTGACGACAAAATTCTCCGACCGGGCGTTGGGCGAAAAAGTCGTTACCTCCGATTTTGCGACAATCCTCAAATTCGGGTTGAACTCATTGGGGTCGGAATTAAAAAGCGTCCCTTCGGTGATAAGGAATTTGCGGTCGAGATAGTATACAAACCCGTCGGTGATCCTCACCTCCCCCACAAAGCTCGGCTCAGCCGCCGTGCCGGTGATTGTGGGCCTCCCGTCCATTGTGATCGCGCCGAGATTTATGTCGATTTTCATGTTGTTGGTGAGGTCGACGTCAATACGAAGCTGTATCGATTGCAAAAACGGGTTTGGCACGCGCCGGACGTCCTCCCCTATTTGCATTTGGTCGATAAGTTCCATAAGGAGTATGTCCCGTATATAAGTCGTCGGCGCAAGGGTCGCCCTGCCGCTTACGAGGAAGCCGCCGTTTCCGTTGAGATCGTTTACTGTCAGGTTGGTATTCACTATCCCCACGTTGACCATTTCCGGTACTTCGAGGGCGAGGTTGCCGCCCGTAAGGCGCAGGTCCATGTTATAAACTTTTTCGTTATTCCAGAACATCCGCCCCGTCGCGCGGACAAGGCCGAGGCGGCCCCAGTTGGCGGTGAGCGAATTTATCACTATCGTGCTGTCGGCAAGGCTGATCTCCGCGCTGACAGGCCCTATCACGGGGTTTAATTCCTCGACATCCACATACAGCCCGCTCAACAAAAATTCCCCGTCGAGCAGCGGCCGGCCGTTCTCCCCGTAAAAAACCCCCGAACCGTTGAGCAGCCCCTCATCCAGCGTAAACCCCTCCATGAGCGGCGAAAAAAACATGACCGGGAAATTTTGGAGCGTGTACTGCGTATAAATATTTTGGCCGTATAAAATGGAATCTACCGCGTCTTTGTAAATTACCCTGCCGTTTCTCAAATCAACAAAACCGTTGCCCCTGTACACAAAGCGCGCGCTGTCAATTTCAAGCGTGTCGAGGCCGGTGCGCCCCTTTATGATGCCCCTGCCCAACCGCAGCGGCTGTATCCGCACGCTTCCGGTTGTAACCGTAAACTCCGCGACAGGGTTTTCGAGGGTTCCGGTCAGGTCGACGTTCGCCCTTACATCGTTAAAAGTCACATCCTCGGGCACAACCCGCACATAACCGTCCGGTAGCAGCGCGGCGCCTTCCATTTTCCAGCCTTCCCCCGTATTTACAGCGTGCGCGTCAAACGACGCCGTGCCGGTAATGATGAGATCGGGCTCCAAATCTAGAAACTTGACGATATTTTCCAATCTGAACCCCGGCGACCGCGCACCGATAAAAGCGGTTCTGCTTCCGGTTTCGTCAAGTTTCCAGTCCGACGCCGGCAAAAACGGCAGCGCGGCCTTGAACTCGACCGCCTCCGCATATCTGCTCAGCCGAACCATGGCGCCGGCCGTCACAAGAGAGTCGCGGAGCACGGCGTCGCCGAATATCGAGTAGACCGTGTAACCGGAATAGCTCGGTTCCGTAAGCCGCAGATTCACCCTCGCGTCGGGATTGTCAACCGTCCCCGAAACTCTGCCGGTAAGGGACACAATGCCTTTCATACGGTGTTCTTCGTGAACCCACGGGTTGAACAGGTCGAGCGGGACGGATACAACGCGGATATTCGCGTCGAGGGAGCCGTTACGTATCATCCCCCTGGCGTCCACCATTCCGGCGGCGGTTTTCGTTTCGTCCTGCTCGTTGAACAGTTCAGCCTTAACTGTCAGCTCCATGTTGTCCCCAAGCGTCAGGCGGCCTTCGCTCTCTATGGACGTACCCATCCCGCGGAGGTACAGATTGTTCCAGCGCAGCGTGTCGTTTTCCATAGACGCGAATCCCGCGGCCGTATCGAGCACATACTCGGCATAGCGCAGTTCCCGCGCGCGAAACCTGGTGACCAGCGCCAAATTATCGAGGCCGCCCCGCAAGGAAAATTCCGCGTCGAGATACCCGCCCACCGAGTCCTGGCCAAAATACGCCGCTACGGAATCAACCCACCCCAAAAGATGCCCGTCGGCTCTGTGCAAGTGCAGCTTCCCGCCGCTGAATTCTGCCTGCGCCTCGACGGAATCGGCCGACATCCCCCGCCACTCCACCCTGTCCCCCGTTATGTCCGCAAAAACCGAAAAATTCGGCAGGTTGTCCAAGCGCCCGCTGATATCCGCGTTTGTTTTAACCTGCCCGCTCACGCGCTCTCCGGCAAAAACTAACGCGGCGTCGGGCATGTCCACGTTCACATGCCCGCTCAACGCGCTGTTTGCCATATTCACCCTGCCCGCCCCATCGACGCGGTTTATGCCCCAGTTCCCACGAAACGTCCAGTCGCTGTTTTTCACGGCGGCTTCTATTTCAACGCTCTTACCCGCAAAACCCGGGCCTTCAAGCTCCGCGGAAACATCGAACGCGGTCGGAATGCTTACAAAGGTCGGAATATCGATAGAACTGTTGCCCACGCCGCTAAACCTGACGTTGCCCCCGTCTATGGGGATCGGGAGATCAACGTTTAGCTGCCGCGAAACTTTTTCCGCGTCGAGGCCGGTCAAAACGCCGGAAACGGAGTAGTCCCCGAATTCCACCTCTGTCATAAGGTTTTTCATCAGGAGCGCCGCGGTGACATCGAACTGCCCGAGCTCTGTGGTTCCGCGGACGCGCGCCCGTCCGTATTCGTCGCGGCCGTAAGCGGCGTCAACGTCAAAATTTTCGATGCGGTGCCCGTCATAAACAACCCCAAACCCCCTGACCCGCGCCGCATAGATGGGTTCAAAGAGTTTGCCCCCAAAAGACGCCGTGCCCTGCAAAACCCCATCCCTGCCCACTTCGGGGGAATGTTCGTATAAAATCGGGACTGGCTTTATGGGCGTCATAAAATCGGCTTTGAGGTCCCACGGGCCGTCGGGGAAATATGAGAGATGCCCGCTCCCCGTTACGTGCGTCCCCGAACCGCTGAAAAGCAGCGAGTTGACGCGGAGATTTTTCCACGTAACAACCCCCGACGCGCCTATCGTATCAATCGTACCGTCCCACCAGGGGCTGCGGTAAGATCCACCGGGAACCCTGAGCTGCACCGAAAACGAGTCTAACCTGTGAAACTGCGCCGTCGCCGAAGCGTTAATAATTTCACCCACCATCTCATTGGCGAAATCTCGGTAGACCGCGCTGATCCCGTCAACCCGGACATTCCCCAAAACCACCTCCACCGGCCAGTCGGCGGGATTCGGTATATGGTCGGAGTTCATTTTCCGTTCCTGCGGAACCGTCTTTGTCAACAGGCGGAAATTGGAATCGAGCAGGCGCAGCGGCAAAAACGGCAGAAAGACATCGTTTCCCGGCCCCATAACGACGTGCCCCCTCACATCCGTCACCTGCGCGTGGGTCACACGCACCTGCCTCCCGATAAGCGCCGGAATCCAGTAATGGACAGTAACGCGCCCCACATAAGCGGAATCCCCATACCCCGATTTTCCGGTTGCGCGTATGCCCTGGATATCGATGTAGGAGAGGAGGTTTGATTCGAGTCTTTCGATAGTTATTTCGCCGAGCATGTGTTCGGAAAATTTCTCTTCCGCGAACCGCACGGCGCGTTCCTGAAGCGGCGGGTACAGCAGCACAAAATAAAACGTGATACTCAGGGCAAGCAGCAGCACCGCCACCCCCAAGCACACCGCGGCGAACCATAGCGCTATCAGCTTGAGCCTGTGTCTGACCAATCCCATCGGATGAAAGACTTTCCTTTATTGCATACAGACAAGCGTGTTGTCTTTTGTACACGTGGGTATTACATATCAATATAAATATACTATAATGTATGCCGCACAACGCAAAATTTTTCTGAAAATACGAAAAAGACGGTGTTTTTAGATCGTAACATACGCCAAGGAGGGTGTGTTCGTCGCGGTTTTGGGCTATGAGGTCAGAATATGGCTCCAAACCTAACAACGTATCACTTGTGATGTTCAACGCTGCATATCTAAATCGGCTGGATCGGCTGGCGGAGCAAACCGCTCCGTAGGGGCAAAACAGTATTCGCTTGTACGAAAATGTGGAGGCGGGCGAGGCATAAAAATCCTCACGCCTCCACCCACCCCCCAATCTGCCTCGTATTATCATCAATAGCGATTCCGACCTTTTTTCCGTTTTTGTGCGGTTCGGCGTATTGTCTGTCGTTGATCTGTTTCATCGCTTCCTGCGCCTGCGCTTCACAGTCGTTGCCGCTGGTACCTTTTACTTCGATTACCCACGTGTTTCCCCGGCAGGTTACTATTAAATCCGAGCGTCCCTGGCTGCTGTGCATTTCGCCAAACGTCAGCACGCCGCACCCGCGCAGGAACGCGAGGATGGTGGAGCGGTAGAGCCATTCCTGCGCGGGCATTTTTTTTCGACGCCCATATTTCGCGGCGTTCATGTAGTCGTCGTAGGGGATGCTTGCTAAGAGGCGGTTGATGGTTTCTATAAACAGTTCGCAATCATTTTCAGTCAACGCGTCGATGAGCGGAGTGCGGAAGTCCATAAATTCTCCGCCGTCGCTTTGGATAATGTTTTCGGAGACTAACCGCGACATGGAATTTAACACTTCGGTGTTGGGGTAGTCGAGCAGGAAGTCACTATCGATTCTCTCGCGAAGCGTCAAGTATCCGGCCTGATACAGAAAGTTTTCCGGCGGCGCGGTTTCGATATTGCCGGGGTTGCGCACAAAATCACGCGAGACTGACATCCCGCGGAACTGCTCGACTGTCAGGCTTCTCTCTTTCATGAAATCGGCGATTATCTTGGGATTTGCGCTCTCCATCCAGTAATTGTCAAATTCGCTGCTGTGCAAAAAATTAAGCATTGAAAATGGGTTGTACACCTTGTGGACACCGTCAAAGCAAAATCCGTTATAATACTCCCTCAGCCTGTCAACAAGTTCGCCAACCGAGATTTTTATTTTCTCGGCGCAAGCCGCCAAATGCTCGTCGAAACACTCGACAAGCTCTTTTTCAGTATAACCAAGCATCGTGCCGAAATTTTCATCAAGGGAGATGTCGTTCAAATTGTTTAAGGTTGAGAAGACACCGGCTTTGGTAAACTTGGAAATCCCCGTCATGAACAGGAAGCGCATGTGCGGCTCGTTTGCCTTGAGCTGTGTATAACAGCCCCTCATGATGTCGCGGATATCTTCCGCCATCTCCGGCTTGTTATAGAAATCAAGAAACGGCTTGTCGTATTCGTCGACGATTACAACCGCCGGCTTGCCGTGTTTTTTGGCGGATTTGATGATTATCTCTGTCAGCATTTCTCCTGTATCCGTCTCCCCAGCGCGCAAATCTATTTCGTTCTCCTGGGCAGCGTATTCCATCCGCCTGATTAGTGAATTTCTGACACCGTCCGTACCAAGGCTCGTAGTTACCTTGCTCATATCCAAATGGATAACCGGAAAACTCTCCCACACCCAATCCGTATTAGCTATCGCTAACCCCTCAAACAACTCCCGCTTCCCGCTAAACAGCGCGTTGAGCGTCCAGCACAGAAGAGTTTTGCCGAAGCGGCGCGGGCGGGAGATGAAAAACTGCATTCTGGCACCAGATACAATCTTATGAATCATATCTGTCTTGTCAACATATAGTGCGCCGGTAGTACGGATTTTTTCAAATACCTGTAAACCTGTCGGCAATTCTTGCATTTCGGGCTCCTTGGCCGTTTACGTTTTTTGGGGAGGCAATATGTTTAGTAATATAATATCCGCAATATTAAATTCAAAAATTAAAGTTAAAATTCAAAAGTCAAAACCTATTTTTTATAAAAGCCAAGTATGGCACAGAATCTGATTTTGCGGAACTCCCGCCCGCACGAAGTGACCGTTTCGGGATTAAATCGATGATGAAAAGGTGGGGCTTGCCCCCGCGCCGTCAGCTGTGTACGCCGCGATTGGCGTACTTGGGGACTTCGGATAAATCGGATACGCTCTCCAACGCCCGCTTCTGGCCAAGACCGTTCAGGGTGCGGAAAACGCTGAGGAGGGTGTATTCGTCGCGGTTTTGGGCTATGAGGTCGGGTTGCGGCTCTATTCCTAGGTCAAAAAACTTACCGGACGAGAGGCTGAAATAAGAGGGTTCTTGGAAAAAAAGGGGTCAGTAGCGGCTATTGCACATATTTTGGGCGTACATCGGCATACAGTAACGTCGGTAATGACGATGAGAGGATTGTAAATCAAAAATAAAAATTTTTGTTGACTTACCATGTCACACATACTATTTTTATACTATACCGTTCCTGTACAATAAAAAAAGACGTTTAATTTCGACAGAAAATGATGACGGAATACTGACCAAACAGGTTGATTTTCGTCTACCCGTAATGTACATTTCGAAAAAGGAGGATTTTATGCCAACGATAACCAAAAATGAAATCCGGGCCCGGCTTGCGAATGCCCCAACAGTAGTATATCCTGATGAAGTTGTTGAGCGATTCAAAAAGGAAGCAGAAATTGGTCGGATGATGCTCGCCACCGGACAGCTTTATCCGCAGACGACCGCAGAGCTTGCCGCAGAATTTGGAATTAGTCTTGACTGACCCCAAAAAATACACGGTCGTTTTCCTACCATCATTCAGACGTGATTTGCACAGCCTTACCGCCGATGAATTTAAAGCCGTCTTAAAGGCCATCAATTTACTGGAACAAGACCCGTCGCACCCGTCATTAGTAACGAAAAAGTTACAAGGCGATTCCGAATGTTATGAAAGCCGAGCGAACAAAAGCATCCGGTTGATTTGGGAGTTTGATGATGATAAAATTATTCTTACAATTGAAGTAGGCCACCACGACATTTTGAAAAAATACTGACCCAAAAATTGTCATTAACTTTCCATATCCTGCGGTTTCTCTTTTAAAAAACACATCTGTTGTTAATGTTTTGGGGAGTAAGATAAAAGGCTGGGGGGGAACTCCCGCACGCACGAAGTGACCGTCTCAGGAGTAAATCTCAGCCGTGTACGCCGCGATTGGCGTACTTGGGGACTTCGGATAAATCGGATACGCTCTCCAACGCCCGCTTCTGGCCAAGACCGTTCAGGGTGCGGAAAGCGCTGAGGAGGGTGTATTCGTCGCGGTTTTGGGCTATGAGGTCGGGATATGGCTCCAAACCTAACAACGTATCGCCTGTGATGTTCAACGCTTTGGAAAGATTTTTGATTATTTGAACGCTGGGTTCCCGTTTATCCTTTTCGTAATAACTAAGGGTAGAAGGCTTAATTCCGGCAACCGCCGCTAAATTCTTTTGGCTGACGCCCGCCTTTTTTCTGAAATACACAATCCGCTGACCCAATGTTGATGCTTCCATACGAAATCCTCTCTTTCTATAAATGTATATGTTTTCCATTATACGGTCAAGGCGGTTTTGTAATTGTTTTGAAATATTTTAAGAAAAAGTTGATTTTGTGGCGAACCGCCATTTATATTTAAGAATAAGTTGGCAAATTGTCAAAAAAACGCGAAAAGGGGCTGTGGAATGTACTCTAATTTAGACGCCGAACGGATTCGCCACGGGTACACGGAAGAATATGTGGCCGAAAAATTGGGACTAACCCGGCAGGAATATCTGCTACGGTCGAAATCCGGCTCATTCTTAGAATCGGACGCTTTGGTGCTGACAGGGATGTATAGAAAGTCGTTTGAGTACCTGTTTTTTTAGGCGAATGGTAGGAAATGGTGAGATTATCAATATTTTTATTAACACTAACGAGGTTTTTTAGATGAAAAAATTAACTTTTTTTCTAATCATGCTATTCTGTGCATCAACCCTCGCCCAAGACCTGCCGCGGATTGCGGTCTACGTTACCGGCGACGTCCATGATAACGAGAAAACCGCGCTTGGTACGGTGATGCTCTCATCCCTCATCAACAGCGGGCGTTACAGGGGCATTGAGCGCTCAAACGCGTTTCTCGCTGAGATTGAGCGGGAGCAGGTGAGGCAGCGTAGCGGCGCAATAGACGACAATCAAATCAGCGAGTTAGGCCGGCAGTTCGGCGTCAAATTCGTCTGTATTGCGGCCATAACCCCCGCTTTCGGCTCTTACCAAATCTCCGCCCGTATAGTCGATGTGGAAACCGCCGAGGTCGTCTACATAGGGCAGGCTTTCAGCCCCTTACAATCAGCGCAAGATCTGACACAGGTGTCGGACGAGGTGGTGAATATCATGTTCAGAGGGCAAGTTGCACCAAAACCACAACCACGGACGGAACCAAGGACAGTATCCTCAAATCTACAAGTACCTACCGATACTTCGTTGTCTTCGCCACCTATAACCCTGAAAAAGAAATCTAACGCGCTGGTTTGGGTGTTGGTATCGGTAGCGGGAATTTTCTTATTCAGTTTTATAATGGCGGCTGCCGAATGACGCAAGTAATACCTAAAAAAGTTCACGAAAAACGGCAAAAACGAAGGTGGAAACCATGACAAGTAGTGTTTTCAATGTTAGCTTGTGGATATTATATGAGAATTTACTTTGCTGAGTCTAAAAACACCGCAAGATAAATTCTTGTAAAGTTGAAGGGTAATAAGGCTCTGGGCAATTAAAATTTTAATATCATTATACATTATTTTTTAAAATGGAGAAAATAAAATGAAAAAAGCTACTTTTTTGGTTGCAGTAGTTGCGTTTACATGTTTTTTTGGGGGGTGCGCCTCAATTATTTCCGGCACGCACCAAAACGTTAATATTTCAAGTACGCCTCATAATGCAAGAGTTGTGATTTACAATGCCAGTAATGCAAGGTTACTGGAATCAATTACGCCTGCGGCTGTTGACTTAAAAAGAGGAAGGGGATTTTTTAGAGGCGCGTCATATCGTATTGAAATAAGCAAAGACGGATATGAAACGCAGGTAGTAGAAATGAAAAGCAGCTTAAACGGCGGATGGTATATTGGCGGTAATATTCTTTTGGTGGGCGGATTTATTGGTATATTAATTGTTGACCCATTAACAGGTGCGATGTGGGCTTTACCCAAAAACGTCAGCGTCGATTTACGCCAAAATCTCTCTTTAGAGAGCGCTGAAATGATAGAAGGTGTCTATATCGTGTCAAAAGATCAAATTCCAGATGAAATTTTCAATGATTTGGAATTGGTAAAAGTAAATTAAGATTTACTTCGGATAGTATTTCTGTGTAAAAAAACAAAGTTCTTTATCCTCAAATTAACAGCAACAGAATTCGGCTGTAAAAGGCGGGGCTTCCCCCCGCCCATTTTTTCGCGGCTTTTTTGTTTTTTGGTGTTTGGCGTGTATTATATTACAGATAGAACTTGTAATTCAAGGAATGAGGATTTCGAAAATGATACAAACTTATAACGGACGGATTGAGGCCGGACATTTTTACTCTATTGATGGGGTGACGGTGCCCGATTGCCTATCTGCGGTTTTGGTTTTAGAAAACGCGCCGCAGGATATAAGTCGTCGCCAGGCGGAAGCGATGCGCCGCTTTCGCGAAGAGATACGAAACAATGACGAACCAGTACCTGAATTCGAACGGGTCAAATTCAAGGAACTTGAAATATGACCTATGCGTTGGATTCAAATATAATATCCTATCTACTTAAAGACGACGACAATGTTTACTCGCGCTACTTTGACGCTCTTGCGCACGGAAACCGTTGTGTTATTCCGTTAATCGTATACTACGAGGTACGGCGCGGGTTGGAAGCGAGTGGAGCGACTACAAAAATGCACTCATTTGAAAGTATTTGCTATGCTTTGGGGGTTGATGACCTCACTACCGCAGATATGAATACAGCAGCTAATATTTATGTCGATCGTAAACGCAAAGGAAAGCCTATTGAAGACGCTGACTTACTTATTGCGGCACAGGCCATCACTCGCGGCTATATCCTTGTAACCAACAACGTCAAGCATTTTGAGGGAATAAACGGGTTATCGACCGTGAATTGGGCGAAATAAATACTATCGAGAGAAGCAAAAGCAATGTCAACATCCCCAAAGCCGTGGCCCGCCCGTTTTTTTCGCGTCATTTTTTTGTTTTTTGGTGTTTGGCGGGTATTATATTACAGATATAGGCAATCCCTAGACCTTATTTCATGGAGGCCGTTCATGCAAACAGTTCAGGTAATGGATATAGGGGAGCGTAAAGGCGTTTTTTTTCCCTGCGATTACGAAACGCCTGAAAAAGAGCTATTTATAAACCGGATAGGACATTCCATTATTTTGCTCCCTCCAAATGACCCCTGGGAGCTCTTTACGCGGTCGCTATCAAGTTTTTCCGACGATTTTATGAGCGACGGCAGACAGCAGCCGGGTATGCAGGCAAGGGATGATCTATGATTTATATGTTAGATACAAACATTTGCATATACACGATAAGGGGAAAATACGCGCATATCGCAGATAAAATCAGGTCGTTTTCGCCCGGTAATATAAAAGTTTCCGCGATAACGTTATCGGAATTGATGTATGGCTGCTGCAAAAGTAACTTTCCGGATAAAAACGCCAACGCGGTAAGGGGTTTTTTATCGCCGTTCGAAATAATAAATTTTGACGCTCGTGACGCGGTAATTTTTGGAAGCATTCGGGCCGAACTGGAGACAAGGGGGCGTGTTATAGGACCTTATGATATGCAGTTGGCAGCACAGGCAGTAAATAGAAATTACACATTAATAACCAATAACATCAGAGAATTTAAGAGAATTGACACATTGAAGACAGATAATTGGCTGTAACCCTGCTTGGTACCAAGCGAGCTTAGCTCTTATATTTGGAGA
>JAITFQ010000128.1 GCA_031281225.1 Chitinispirillales bacterium | reverse complement strand
CTGCTCTTTCACGGCAGGGTCGCCGTTTACGAGGTCGGCGGTGATGTTTATCAGGTGGATAATCTGCTTCGCCAAAAAGTCGGACGGCGTCGCCTTGCCCGCAAAAATATGCGCCCGCCGGTACGGCAGCTCCCCGCCCTCCTTAATCCGCAGGTAATTGTGCAGAACGTAGAGTATGTGGAGCATTTGGCGCTTTGATGTGTGGATTGCCCTGCTGTGTATGTCAAAAAGCATGGAGATGTCGATAATCTGCCCAAGTTTGTCTCTCAATGTCTCGCAAAGGCGGGACTTTGCCATGCTCTTCACGGTAAAAAATTCTTTGAGCACATCCTTATTGGTTGCGTAGGTTTCAAGTTTCTCAAGTTCTTCGGGCCGCCGTATCCACTCGCTGCCTATTGTGCGCGTTATCAGGCTGGACAGGGGTTTGTTCGCGCAGAAAAGCCACACGCGGTGCGAAACCCCGTTCGTCTTGTTATTGAACCTTTCGGGGTACTGGGTGTGGTACGCGGGGTAAACGTGTTTTTTCATCGTTTCGGTGTTGGCGGCGGAAACCCCGCTGACCGAGTGCGAACCGAGAACCGCCATGTCGGTGAAGCGTATCCTCTTCACCTCGCCCTCCTCAATGAGCGACAGGTTGCGCAGTACGTCAACGTTGTGGCCGGTGCGCGACCTTATCAAGTCGAGGTGTTCCATGTTTATGTCGAATATTATCTGTACTATCCGCGGCAAAAGCTGGTTCATTTTGTAGACCGGCCACATCTCCGTATGGTCGCGATGCATAGCACCGCTTGAGTAGGAGAAGATGTTTGTGGTCATCTCCCACGCTTTCGCCCACTCAATCCCTTCGTTGTCCACCAGCGCCCTCATCATCTCCGGGATGGCGAGTGCGCAACTGCTGCCGTTCAAGTGGATGGCGACCTTGGCGTCAAGTTCCATTATGTTGTTGCCCTTTTGCTTATGGCGTCGGACGATATCCTGAATCACAGCGCTCACGAAGAAGTATTGCTGCTTGATGCGCAGGTCGTGCGCGCGCTTGACATCCTCCTCCGGAAACAGGACTTTGGTGATCCGCCCCGATTGCGATTTCTCTATGCAGGCCCTTACATAGTCGTTGTGGTGCATGTAGTCGGGCAAAAATTCTTCGTTGGCCCACGCCGACCAAAGGCGCAGCGTGTTGACAACATCGTTTTTGTAGCCGATGAGCGGCACGTCGTACGGAATTGCGTACACCTCCTCGGCGTTTTTCCACTCGTAGGGACCCAAAGATTTGCTTACGTCGACGGGGTTGCACTCACCGGAAAATTTCACGACACAGGCGTATTCCGGCCGCGCGATC
Source organism: Chitinispirillales bacterium (assembly GCA_031281225.1). GTDB lineage: Bacteria > Fibrobacterota > Chitinivibrionia > Chitinivibrionales > Chitinispirillaceae > GUT77. Next base: position 20,615 of record JAITFQ010000128.1, on the reverse strand, counting down.
TCCCAGGGGTGGCCGCCCTTGTGCAGCCAGTCGTTCGGAAACTCCATCTGCTTGCCGTTTATTATCTCCTGGCGGAATTGGCCGTAGTCGTACCTCATGCCGTAGGCCATGGACGGGAGCCCGAGCGTGGCCATAGACTCTAAGATACAGGCGGCGGATCTAGCCCTGCCGCCGTTGCCTAACTCAAAGTCGTCGTCCTTCTCAAAAAGTTCCTTCACGGAGATGCCAAGGGAACTGACAGCCGCGGCGAACGCCTCCTCAATGCCGAGGTTTACCATGTTGCGGTAAAGGCTCTTGCCGAGCATATATTCCATGGAAAGGACATAAACCCGCCGTTTTCCGATGTAGTTTTTCTGCGTATTTATCCAGTGTCCGACGAGCTCGTTTCTTACTGCGTAAGACAACGCCATGTATTTATCGTAGGTTGTAGCGGTCACCTCGTCCTTCGCGAGGAAGTTGCGAAGATAGCGGATGTACATATCTCTAAAATATTTGTAGTCCATCATACGATAAAATCTCTCCGCTCCAACCGTGCAACATCGCCGAAAATAATAGTTGGGGGCAACACCCCCAATATAAGTCTACTATATAAAATAATTAATTGCAACGGTATATGGGATGTTTTTTTTAAGTCAAAAAAAACGGGGGCGGACCTCGTCAGTCCACCCCCGCAATCAACCACTTACAACAAACTTGCCAGTTTACCTGCCTATCGTAATCGTAGTTATCGAATACGCCGGCAAATTGAGTTTCATACCCGGAGTCACGTTGACCGATGTTTTGGTCGGGCCGGCGCCGCGTACGCCGGGCGAGCCTGAGTTCTCGGGGGTGAGCTGCTGCATTTCAGCCGTGCCCGTGAAGCCGGGGATGCCGAGTTCAACATTCGCCACGGTTCTCGGATACTTGTTTATCAGCATGATCGACGTCACATTGCCATCCCTGGTCAGGTAGCTTGTGATATTGTCGTCGCCGGTTCTTGTCTCGAACAGGGAGCCGCGGCCGAGGCTATGGCTCGCCATGATGAAGCCCCAGTAGGACGTGCGCGGAACGGCGTCGCCGTCGGGCGCGCCGAAGCGGGACAGGTAGCCGTAGTCGCCGCCGGTCACCTCAAGGCTGTTTTGCGAAGCCCAAAACGACGCCTGCTCAATGTTATGGCGCGTTAGCATACCGAGGTAGTCGGCTACAAACAGCGCGTTCACAACACTCATGGTCTGAGGGCCGGGGAGGAAGTCAACCGAGTTCCACTCAGTAAGCCAAATTTCGTACTTCTTGCCGGGAACGCCGTAGTCCTCAAGCTGCCTTCTCACAGACGGTATGACATAGTCAAGCGTCTGCGGCGAGGCGAGGAGCCCTTTATCGTTTTGCTGACCGGCCTGCTGCGGATAGTGGTGGATGTTCACGCCGTCTACCACGTCCTTCATGTGTTCGAACACAACTTTGTTCCAGTCAGCTTCGAGCGCCCAAACCGCGGTAATAACGGCGTTGGGGTCGGCTCTCCTCATCTGAACGGCGAACTCGCGCGCACGCCGACCGTAATCTTCGGCCGTGGTGTGGAAAGAGTGCCAGGCGCCGTAAAGCTCGTTGCCGATCTCCCACAGCCTGACAGGGGCGTTCCTTGCCTTGGCGTGAGCGACCCACTTCGCGGCCTTTTCGGGAGTGCCGGAACCAAAGTTGACGGTAATCATACCCTCTGTGCCCGTCTCTCTGAGAATATCAAAGTACTCGTTAGTAGCAACCTCTCCGGGTTTGTTAGCCGCAAGCACCTCTTCCCAGTCGTCGTCGTCGGCACGGAGGCCGCCGGGATAGCGGAGAACATGGTGATTAACGGCTCTGAGACGCTGTTTCGTTTCGTCCCGGCGGAAGTCGGGGTTCCACATCGCGACGTTTATACCGAAGATGCCCGGGTTGATCCTCTCGGTTATGATATTGCTCACCTCGAGGCTGCCCTCAATCTTGACGGTAACATTTGCGGGAGGTTCTTCCACCCTCGCGACCCTGTCGTTTGTCAAGCGGACATTGGCTATGCGGAACGTACCGCGCGAACCCTCGCCGGCCGGCTTGAAGTCGAGCACCTGAACGCCGTCGAGGTCAAACGTACCAGTTTGGATAGCGTCGGGCGGCTGATAGTGCGGGAACTTGGTAAACTCGCGGAACGGCACTATAATCTCCGACCAGCCTCTGTTTCCGCCGGAGGGCGCCGTAAACAGCTCGTTGCCCTTATCACCCACCTGCACGACAATCGGCTGGTACGGCCTGTCCGTCCAGAAGTCAAACTTCAGACCCCAGTGGTTCGACCAGTCGCGATGTTCCGCGGGCCTGTTGTTTTCCGCGTAGTTGTAGAGGATGTCAGCCCAGCTTCTGAGCCTGTAGGTGATCTCAATCGCGTATCTGCCAACATCGGGGTTGCCGGATTCAACGATTTTGAACGAAGCTTCCGACTTGTCGCAGTGGGCGACATGCCAGTTCCGGTCGAGAGGGGTAGCGAAATCGTGCAACAGCACCTCCGGGGTGTCGGAACGGAACGCGTTCCAGTAGTCCTCGGGATTGACGTAACCGGGAATCTCGTCAATGAACATCATCTCGCTCACGTAGAAAGTGACCGGCTCGCCATCGGGGACTCTGCCCAAATATTCGTCTCTTGAAACTGAAAACCTTACTTCCTGAATTTTTGACCAGTCGACATTGGAGAAGACTTCCGCCCCTCTGCTGTCGTCCCAGTATTTCCCCTGCGGCATAAACGCGCGAATCGGAATCATGTAGAATTTCCAGTCGGTGCTGACCGGGCCGTAGTCGCCGACAATCTGGGTGGTCTGCACCTTGACTTCGACGTTCTGCGCGGTTTTCCCCTGATTGTCGAGGAGGCCGATGATGATCGACCTGATGGCGTTTTTGCAACCACGGCCCCAAAAGGCGAGACCCGCCGACGGAGCGCTGCGGGCAGCCGTGAGGTCAACGTATTTGCCTTCGCCGATGGAGATCGAAACGCCGGAATACTGGCTCGCGTCCATGTAGGCGGCCAAAACGGTCGTGCCGTCCTCTGTCTTTTGAACCTGATGCGCGGTTCTGCCGCCGTACACGTAGTTAAAACCGCCGGTGACGTTTATACCGCCGTTCAGAACTCTTCCGCCGGACATCTCCCTGAGCCCGTCAGGCTTGACGCCTCTAGGGAAGTTGGGGAGCACCTCTTCCTTCTCGTCCCAATGTGCGATAACTTCCATCTCTCCCGATTCGTACACATTGCTCACGATAAAGATATCGTCGACCCAAACGCGGAACGACGGGTTGTTGCCTCTCGCGATTTCGATACGGAACTCGGCCACCTGATCCCACTGGAACGGTTCGGGCACTTCTACTTTGTTTTTGGCATCCCAGTAGACGCCGCGTCTGCCGAAATCTCTCAAGGGTACGCTAATCTGCGTCCACTCGGTTGTGATCCCGCCGTAGTTGTTGATAGGGAGGCGCACGACCGTCTTCTTGCCGTTGTTATTCTCGTCGTCGGCGAGAGCGACCGTCGCTATTTCGCCGCCCCGGGCGCCCTTAATCCAAAATTGCAACGCGCCGCCGGTCGCGAGGTGAGGGGTCAGGTCATACGTCATATTCCAGAGACACACCGCGCCGCCGGAAAAGTCGTCGGCCACGAGATCGAACTGGAGAGCGGCTTCGCCGTTCTTGACATTAGCCGGGTCTTCGGTTATCATTACCCTTGAAGCCTCGGGGTACGCGTAGTCGAATCCGCCCGAGATGAAATCTTCGTCAAAGAATCTGAATACTACCTGCGATTCGCCCCTGACCGCTGCCCTTGTGCCTGCCTTGCCAGTGGCGGCGTCCGCACCCGTCGCGCGCACCTGCACCCCGCAACTGATAATAAGCGCGGTAAGCGCAAATAACCCCGCCACAACAAATGCTGTCTTTCTCCTCATCCCTTACCCCTCCGTTAAATTTTTAGTTAGCGACGGCAAAGCCGTTTTTGCTCAGCGACGGCAAAGCCGACAATGTTATATTTTTGCTCAGTGACGGCAAAGCCGTCAATTTTACATCTCCCAAATACGTGAAATACATCGTATACTCACAATTAAAATACTCACAATTAAAAGCGTACGGTCAGGTAGACTTCGGGTTGCATGGATTTGTATTCCATACCGTCGGAATCCCGCTTGCCCGACACCATCGTCAACTTGGCCGTGATGTTGCCGCCGTCGGCGACTCTGTAGCCGACGCCGAAAGCTAAATTATCAAACGTGAAATCGTCCGTATCGAGCGCCCGATCCTGGTTTTGGCCAGAGATAGTGACCGTCTCAAGATTTGTCGTCAGCATCTGATACCCGAACAAGACGTTAAAGCGCTGGTGGAACCGGTAGTTCAGGCTGAGGCTCAGCAGGTTGCTGTTCGATTCCGTTTCTCTTACTCTTTCACGATCGAGCTGGACGCCTGTTTTGGAATTGTACATCCCAAACGACCCGCCGACGATGAGCGATGGGCCAATCGCTGGGGCAAACCTGGCGATATCAAAGCTCGCGCCGCCGACAACTTCGAGGAAGTCGCCTGTGAAAGCCGGGATACTGTGCGTGCCGATGACTATTTGGTCTTCGGGTCCGACGAAAGAGTATTCATAGGAGAGATCAATATCCTCAACGGTATTCAAAATTGCCGCTTTCGCACCAACGCTTACCGCCCTGTCGAGAAACGAGCCTTCGAAATTTATGACAGGCCCGGTACGATCAGAGGAAGCCGGCCCGCCGGGAAGCGCAGTTTGGAAGACAGACGGCGTGTAGAATTGCGCAATCTGTTCCTGCGTAAGTGTGGCGTTATTGTAGGCATTCTTCGTATACGGCTGGGTCCCGCCGAAATACTGCGACGGAGCGTATTTGAACACGCTTCTGTAAAGAGCGTCAAAAGGGTTCATCAATCCGAGGCCGGACAGGTTGTTATCGTGGTTCATGATCGCTTTCTGCATAAACGACGGGCTTTGCGCAGCGTCGTTTCTGAAGTCTCTGTCGTTGTTTATGAAGTCCACCGACAGATTGAACGAGTTGGCTTCATCCACAGAATACCGCGCCGCGATGCCGGCTATAAGGCCCATCCCGGTCACGTTGCTGTCTAAAACCGCGTCGCCCTCGCGGTAATACCTCCTGTCGAGCGAATAGGCCGCTTCAAAGTTGAGGCCGATATTCAGCGCATTATCATCCATAAACATCCGGTTGTCTATATTCACACGGCCCGCAATCACATTTGTCGACTGATATCCGGGGTGCATTTTGGCGTCGTTTTCGCCGCCGTCGTACGTGCTCAACTGGTCGAATATGACGATGTTGGTGAGACCTATGGTAGCTCCCTCAACGGGCTGCACGGCGAGGTTGACACCTGTCAGATATTTGTCAAACGGCGCGTCAAACGCCCCGACACTGGGAGCGGTTATCTCCGACTCGCCGGTCCCTCTTGTCGCCAGGCGGGCGCCGAAAAGATCGAACTCTATCTCGTGAACTATAGGGTAAAGCTCGGCCTTAAACGAAACGTTCACACCCTGCAGGAGGCGGTTGTTGCCCCCGAGGAACGCTTCCGACATCGCGAGTTCGCGGCTTTGCGCGAATATTTCCGGCTCGTAGAGAAACTCAAGGTCGGGCGACCAGAGCGTGAGCGGAGTCAGCTTCTTTTTAAAATCGCCCATGCTGTACTTGAAAATCCCCCCCCCGAAAGTCCCGTCGATGCTTACCCAGCGCGAGGTTATCGGGTTTTGGATATCCGAGAAAAAGTTTCTCCAGTCCTGATGCAACCTGAACATGGCGCGAGCGGAGAACGCGGCGTTGGGGCGCGCGATGATGTCAAAATCCACGCTCGTGTACTCCACGCTCTCGGTCCTTTTGCCGTCCTCCACCGCGTCGCCGGAAATCGTTGAGCTCAGGAACTGCGACCGAAACTCACCGTTGAAGTGAATCCCAGCTTTCGACATAATCCGGTCGACCTGCGCCTGCAGGCCGTCGACCCGCTGGTCAATAGAACCTTCCGACGCCAGCACGGTTACCGAGAGCGCCAGCACTAGAAGAAAAAGCTTTTTCATAAATGTCAGCCTTTCTTGCCTTGATAAGGTATTTTTGTTGAGTTTATTTACATTTTCACACATATTTTTCTCTTCCCGTGATTTATTTGTACCGTTAATTAAACATTTCATAATTTCACCCTCCCTCAATTAAAACCAGGTTTTGACTTCAAATGAAACTACCCACGTGTTCCAGTCGTTATTGCCCGCCGCTTGGGGGTTAAACACGCTGGTACCATCTTCCCTCAAACCTTCTACCCTCCACGCCTCGTACTGATCATTCAGCCCCCGGTCCTCATGGCTCATCCACTTAACGCGGCCGTGGAGCCCCACGCGGGAGAGCATGTCCCAGTCGAAGCCGATGCCGTAGGCGAAATCGCGGCTGTTGATGGGGACCTGAACGAATCTGTTGGAGAAGTCGGTGAAACTGAATCTGTCTCCCACGGACTCATCCCCCGTACTTGTGGGGTTGTTAACTCCGGTAACCAGCCCATCGCCGTTTTTCTGAACCATCATCCACGATTTATTTGAGCGCCAGTTTTCGAATCCGAGAAGCCCAATTATGTAAAAATTCTTACGGAGCGCTACCGCCGGTTCAAACCTGACGTACGTAGAGTACAGGAGCGTTTCGTCGCCGTCCGCCGAAAAAGCCAGCGGCGTGAACGACCGCGACACGCCGTTAAAGCCGACGTAACCGCCTATGAACAGGTCGTTTTTGTAGCCGACCCACGAGCCGATGTCGTAAGCCGCGTCGAGTTCAAGGTTGAACGTGTGCTTCCTGCTCGTGGGCACCCAGCCGCTCGTGGTTGTATAAGGCACCATGTTATTGAGAGTATCTCTGTCACGGATAAGAAGGCCAGTTTCCGGATCACGCTGAGGCTGGCCATCAATTATGAGAGGCCCGTGATCGTCAAACGCGTAAAAATACAGCGCACGGTTGGTGTTGGCTATAGTCGACAAATTGCTCATATACCGCCTTCCATCAATTTCGATAAAGCCAACATTCGGATCCCTGCCGAAGTGAGCGTCAGAGTGCCTCGACAGGAAGTTTATAGCGGCCTCCTCCTTATTCCTGTACGGGACAAACCCTTCGTACATAGACAAGAAATCGCTCCTCAAACCGCCCGCGCCCGGCCCGGCAACACGGTCTATACCACCGGCGGCCGAGTTCCATGAAGTCATGTGTACGAAACTCTCATCCCCTAACCTGCCTCTGTATGTCCCCGCGCCGCGCTGGACGGAGTTATCAATAAGCCCGTTGCCCCACCTGTTGTACGAACTGTGGAAAAACGAGAACATGTCCGCGCCGTGGAGGCGGTAGGGGAAGAAAAGCAGATCACGACCGTCTTCAGTAATATTCATGTGCTGGCCGTAGCTGACCCTGAAATGGCCGTATCCGGGCAGCGTCGGGTTAAACGTCAGGTTCACGCCAGTCATGTTCTGCGTGTACGGCGAACCCTCGCCGCGCGCGGCGAACTTGCCCGCCCCTACCATATTCGCCCCAAACGCGAAAAAGCCGTCCATGGGCACAGCAAAGGAGAACGGTGAATAAAACCCCTCGCCTATGTAGGCTATGTCTATTTCCTTGGGCATAAAGTTGCGCCAGTCAGTATGCTGCCAACCAGACGACTGGCTTGGATCGTAATTTAATCTCAGATAAGCGGCGGGGGTAAAGCCGGTTCTGCTGACGGCCTTGTCCTCATACCACATCGGGCTACCGGCACGACCCTCATAATCGGTCCTCCGATCCTCATTCGGATCAATCAGCTTTACAGTATCCAACACGCCAAACGCTAAATCGGCGTGGATGGAAAACCGCTCGCTTAACGGCCCCCTCAAATCCAACGAAAAAACATGAGGCTGCTTGTAAAATACTGTATCGTAACCCCTGAACTCCGTCAGAAGGAGGTAAGTTCCGCTGTTGAGGCCTACTTCCGGGTTTCCGCTCACATTGGCATACAGTACGTCGTCTCTGTAATTAATCCCGAGATAGTTGAGCCCCAAAGTCATGTTTCCAAACATCTTGCTCTTCGCGAGCCGGCCATGGATGAGGTGGCGGTACGAATCGCCGACCCCGTGGCTCTTCTCGGGGAACACTACATCCATACCGTCAGCATAGCCCAAATCGTTGCCGAAGTCGATAAATTCACGCTCAATATTGTCAAAACGCTCAAACGTTCCGTAAACAAAATTGGCGTAAAGATCAAGCGGCAGGTTGATGCTTTCTACATTTAAACCGTTAAACGGCCTTTTGTTCCACGCCGCGGGGCCAGTCATCTCACCACGGGCGATTTTGTACTCGTAGTAGCGGGCGATGGGCTGCTCCACCTCAAACGGCAGATACTCCCACGCGAATATGCGCGGCTGATCCTTCCAAACGGTGAGCGGGGACGCTTCCGTCCACAGCGTGTTGCCGAGAGATATCATAAAGGAAGCGGGCCTCGTACGCACCGCTATTCCGGCGGAGAGATCCTCGTGGATCGTTATGCTGTTCTGCACCTTATCGTTCCTGTACTGATAGGGCAGAAAACCATCCTCGTCGGGGGTCATGTCGCGGTAGCTGCGGTTTCCGGTCATCGTATGCTGGAGACCGATCTTCGCGTACAGAATCGTGTTCCTGCTCGGCCTGGCGATCATCCCGAGACGGAACAGGTTTTCGTTGCCCTCCCACCCCGACTGCAGGTACGACCTGTCGGCCTGCATGAACTCCGGGGCGTCAAACCCAAAATTGTGATACTGCATCTTCAGGCGGGCTTCGCCTGAAAACGAGATCGGACTCGAGCCGCCAGACATCAGGGTAGACTGCACCCGCTGATCCAGATAATCGAGAGACCTCGACAGTTCGTCAACCCTGTCTGACAAAGACTCCGCGCCCGCCGCGAAAGGCAGCGTTAGACCGACCGCGCAAGCGGCAAGAGCCGCCGCACGGGCCGCGCGGATTACGCGTTTACTGAATATGGCCAAACGGACCTCCATATTTTTGAGAATGAACCGTTTTTATTGTGACATGTTTCAATATTTCAACATTAATTAATTCTAATATAATACATGGCCTGAAATCAATAATCAATGGATTTTTTCACGACGGGCACAACGGGCGAACGGTGTTCGCCACCATACGGGCCTAGGCGCGTTTAATCCATTCTCTGTTGACGTCGGGAATATCCTCCAAAAGCTGTACGGTGTGCTCGCTCTTGGGAGATGTCGTCACCTCCTCGGGAGGGCCCTGCTCGACAATCTTCCCCTTGTGCATGATAAACAGACGGTCGCTGACATAATACGCCAAACCGATGTCGTGCGTGATGAAAACAATCGTCATGCTCAATTCATGCTTCAGTTTCATCAGATAATCGAGGATATTCGCACGCACGCAAGCGTCGACCATACTCGTCGGCTCGTCGGCAATAAGAACCTGCGGACGCAGAACAAAAATTCTCGCGAGGAGCATCCTCTGCATCTGGCCGCCCGACAGCTCAAACGGGTACTTACCCTCAACCTCCGACGGTTTTACGTTCACCGCGAGAAGCGCCCTGTCTACACGCTCCTCCATCTCCTTGTCCGACGGCTTCTCCTTATATATGCCAAAAGCCGCCTTGAGCTGCGACCGGATCGTGAAGAACTGGTTGAAGCAGCTAAACGGATCCTGAAAAACCGACTGCACCTCGCGCCAGTGCGCCTTGTGGTCGGTAATCGGCTTGCCCCTGTAGAGGAACGTCCCCGATGTAGGCTTATAGAGCCCGAGCATCATCTTGGCCAGAACGCTCTTACCGCAGCCCGATCCGCCGACGAGCGACACTATCTCGCCGTCCTTGATGTCGAACGTGATATCGTCTACGGCCGTCATGAACTTTTTGCCGTGCCCAAACGAACGGACGCAGTTTACCGCGTCGAAAATTTTATTCTGCATATTCGCACCTCACCTGCCTCTCGCCTACGATTCGTATTACCTGCTCCCTGTTTTTACACTCCGGCTTCACAGACGGGCAGCGTTCCGCGAAACGGCAGCCCGAAATAGGTTTTGCCAAGTTGGGCGGCGCCCCCTCAATGGCCGTCGGCTTGCGGGTTTTCTGCTCGGCGTCGGCGCTGAGCATCGCCCCCATGAGAGCCTTTGTATATGGATGGCGCGGATCGAAAACAACCTGCTCCGCCGTCCCCTTCTCAACGATCTGACCCGCGTACATGATGGCAATATTATCCGCCACGTGGCGCAAAAGCGGGAGTTCGTGGGTAATGAAAATCATCGTGGAAAAAATCTTTTTCTCCAAAAGCTCGAATATCAGCTTGATAACCACTTTTTGCGTGGTAACGTCGAGCGCCGATGTCGGCTCGTCCGCGATAACCATCTGCGGGTTGAGCAAAGTCGATATGCCGATGACCGAACGCTGCCTCTCCCCCGCCGTAAGCTGGATGGGGTAAGAGTTCAGCACCTTGTCGGTCTCCATCCCAAACAGATCAAACCGCTCCTTGAGACGCTCGTATATGTGCTTCCTGTCCATCCCCTTCATGTGCGCCGCCATCACGTCCGCGGCAATATCCTTCACCTTGCGGACAGGGTTGAGCGCGTTGAACGCGCCCTGCGGGATCATGGATACCTTGCGGGAGAGGACGTTCTGCCGAATATCCTTGGGCGAACGGTTCATAAGCGACTCGCCGCCTACACGCACGTCGCCGCTTGTGGGGTGGAGCGGCGGTATGAACAGGCCCATGAGGCCGTTCACAAGCGTCGACTTGCCACAGCCCGATTCGCCGGCAATGCCTAGAATCTCACCTTGCTCCATTGTGAAAGAGACATCGTTGACGGCGTGGATTTTGTTGCCGAAACGGGTCAGGTAGTGGAGGCTCAGGTTCTCTACTTCGAAAATGACGGACATAAGTGTTTTTCTTTCGTTAAAAATATTGTTTTGTACGGGCGGACCGTGTCCGCCCGTTCCTTACGTACCTACTTCCTCATCCTCGGATTAAACACGCCGTCCATCGACGTATTAATAAGGTATAGCGACAACGCTATCGATATTATTATGCCGGTGGCTGGCAAGAACGCGTACCAATAGCCGTCTGTCAGCGCTCCGTTGTTCTTGGCGTCGTTCAGGATAGTACCCAGAGACTGCGTGTCAACCGGGCCCAAACCGATCATAGAAATTGCAGATTCGGAGAGGATTCCGGCGGATATCAGTATTATGAATACCATGAAGACGTACGAGAACAGATACGGCAGGATGTGCACCAAAAGAATCCTTATGCCGCCGTCGCCGTTTAGCCTCGCTAAGGATATGTGGTCCTTGCTTTTAATCGCCGACGACTGGGCGCGGACGGAGCGCGCGCTCCATGTCCAGCCGGTCAGACCGATGATTACGGCTATCAGCGTGAGCGAACGACCGCTCTCGCCTATGCTCGTGCTGATGAGAATCAAAAGCACAAGCTGGGGTATAACGACGAAAAGGTTCGTCAGCGCGCTCAGGACATCGTCTATAAGCCCGCCCTTAAACCCAGCTATGAGGCCGATGAGCGTCCCAAGAACCGTAGCGATAACACCCGCGAGAAGCCCGACATAGAGCGACGAACGCAAACCCCTGAGCAAAAGCACGACATAGTCGCGGCCGAGATGGTCGAGACCGAGCAGATATTTCCCGCTCGGCGCGTCGTAGGGGTTGCCTACCCTGGTTACTTGCGATATGTCGTAAAAAAACGGAACCACGAACGCGGCGAAAAGCACCAGCGAAAACAGGCTCGCCCCGAATACAAACATCGGTGATTTCAGTAGATTTTTGAACAGTTTCATCTCTTAGCCCCCCTTCCCCATCTGAATACCGGCCTTAACCCGCGGGTCAAAGAAGGCGATAAACATGTCGACCGAGAAGTTCGCAATAAGAACGGATACCGTAATGATGAGCGTGACGCCCTGAATTATCGCGTAGTCCTGATTCTGTATCGCCGAGAGCATGGCCATGCCAAGCCCGGGATAGGAGAATATCATCTCCGTGATGAGCGCCCCCCCCACCATTGTGCCCAAACTCAGGGCAAGCCCCGTTATCTGCGGCAGCATGGCGTTTCGGAAAACGTAGAACAGAACCTTGCTCTCTTTTAGCCCGAGCCACTTCGCGTACTTGATGTAGTCGGTGCCGAGCTCGTATATCCCCATCGTCCGCATCCCTATCGCCCCGCCGCCTACCCCTATAAGGAATATGGAGAGGAACGGAAGCACATAATGGTGCGCGGCCGACAATATGAACGCGAACGAGAAACCTGGCATGAGAGCCAAATCGTACCCGCCCATTGGCGGAAACCATCTGAAAAGGATAGCGAACGCGTAGACGAGAAGCATACCGAACACGAAGAACGGGAACGAGTTCAGGAATAGCGCCATGGGAAACAGCGCCTTGTCGAATATACCCCTGCGGTAGGCGGCGTACGCCCCGAAGAGGTTTCCGATGAACCAGCCCAAAATAATCGTGGGAATTTGGAGCGCGAGCGTCCAGGGCAGGGCCCTCAATATGATGTCCCACACCTTTTCCGATGAACGGAACGAGGTGCCGAGGTCGCCTTTCGCGAGCATTCCAACGTATGAGCCGTACTGCTCAATAAGGGAAGTCCGTATCGGCCTCCCCTCCCCGTCTCTTACTATCTCTCCGCCTTTCATCCTGATAAGGCCGAACTCCATAAGGTATCTCTCTTCCCTCTGCTGCGCCTCGTGGGCGCTAAGACCGCTGCCGAACTGGCCCATTATTATGTCGACCGGATTATTCGGCCCGAGCCGCGGCAGAGTGAAGTTGAGCGTCACCGCAACAAGGAGGGTGATAAAATACCACCCTGCCCTCGTTGAGATAAACTTGATTGTAGGGTACTTTTTAAGCATATTCTCCCTCTTATCGAGCCGATTCCAGGTTCCAAAGCACTTTTGTATTCACCCCGACCCAGGGTACGTTGGGCGGCGCGTAAGGATTGGCGGATGTCGGCCAGTTTTTCCAATTTCTGTCGCTAAACTGGTAAAGCTGCTCAGGAATCGTAACGAGCGGGATCGCCGGCTGGTCCTGCATGAATATCCGGTTGAGCTCGTGGTACGCAGCCCGTACATCGTCGTCGTTCGTCATCGTCGGGACGGAGCCCAAAAGCTGGCCCACCCTCGGATTGTACTCGGGCGAATTGGGGTTGTTGTAGCGGCCAAAGTTCTCCTGCATCGGGGTCTCGCCGCCGACGGGGGCCCAGTTGCGCGACGACATAAGCGCCTCAAAGCGGCTCCACGGGAGCGACGGGGTGACGTTTTCGGCGATCTTCGAGATCAGGATGTCAAAGTTTCCGGAAGGGCGCGCAGGCCAGTAGACACCGCCGTCAACAGGGCTTTCGCGCGCGTCTATACCCGCTGTGCGCAAGCCTTTTTCTGCGATTTTGACCGCAGCTTCAAAGTCCGACCAGCCGGCGGGAACCATTATGCTGAGCGTGGGCAGCCTGTTTCCGTCTTTGTCGAGCATGTGGTCGAGCGTCCCGTCGGGCCTGAAAATTGACTGGTAGCCCGCCTCGGCCAGTATCCGCTTCGCCTCTTCGGGGTCATACCTCACGCCGTATTTGTCCGCGTCTTCCTGACTGAAATATTTGGCTTCAAGCCTGTGGCTCATGATCGCGCCGGGCTGCATTTCGGGGGCATAGCCCGAAACCGCGAGCTCCTTGATGTCGGTATAGTTAATCGCGGCGGCCATGGCGCGGCGGAAGTTTACATCGTTTAGCGGCGGCTTCGTCGTATTGATAACGAGGAACAGAATCGTGCCGGGGAGGTGATAGGGCGCCTCGTCGAACCATGTATGCACGCCGTCCCTCTTCCTGAGCCATATACGCGGCACAAACGTCTGCGATATGTCGAGGTTGCCCTGCTGGAGGGCCGTCGCGAAGTGGTCGTTATTCTTATATATAGGGTGGATGATGAACCGCGGCTTCGGCATGTTGCCGCCGTGGAGCGCATCGTTGCCCCAATAATCGTCGCGGCGCTTCAGCACAATCCTCTCGCTGTTATGGTGCTCGATGTTGTAAGGCCCGGAAATAACGGGGCTGTGGTCGAGCTTGAGCGCCTGAACCGCGCGCAGATCATTGTTATGTTCCGCGAGAAGCTGCTCAAAAATGTGCGCCGGCGGGATACGTATGGCCTGCAACAGGTCAAGCACGACGAGCGGATTGTTGCGGTCGTCCTTGTTGATTACGAACGCCAAACGCTCGGTGCCGTCCGAAAGTTCCTCAACCTGCACGTCCGAAATAAATTGCAGGGCGAAAGCCGATGCCGCGGACGGGAAACGCTGCCCGAGCAAGAACACAAACCTCACGTCCGCGGACGTCACCCGCACCCCGTCGCTCCACTTCGCAGCGGGATTGAGGTCGACGACGACCCTGTCGACGTCTCTTGAAACCAGTGTGCCGAGACCCGGCTCAAAGCTGCCGTCCAGCGTATTGTAGGATATGAGCGACTCGTACATCAGGGTAAAACGGTCGTTTACCGGCCATGAGAGCAGCCAGGGCTCCACTATGGGGTTAAATGTTGTTGGGTCTCCCCACTGCGATCCGCCGACATAGAGCGTTTCACTGCGCGGGAATCCGCCGCCCGCCCTGCCACCGCCGTCACCGCCGCCGTCGCAAGACACAACCCCAAACCCAAGCCCCGTAAGCAAGGCGCCAACAGCCAACAACTTCAGAAGCGAAACCCTTTTCATACAGCCAGCCCTCTTCCTGAATAAAGGTTAATAGTATGTTTTACAAATGTTTTACAAATATTTTACAATCACAGCCCCACCACAATATTGTTAATATAACTATATCGCACGGGTAATGGCAAATTTTTTTTAAAAATTAAAAAAATAACGCGGTGCCGGAAAAATAATACGGTTCAGACTCGTAAAATAATAAAGTCAAAATCTTTTTTTAAAGGATGGAGGGATAAATTATTTTTCATTAAAGTTTCGGCCTCGTCCTGCCGATAAACGAAATAGGGTATGTTTTCTTTCATCCGCCATAATTACCTCTCGAAAGGAGCAATATACTATGAGCGTGAACACAAACAGCGGCGTAACGGGTTCGGGCGCTACCAACGCCTACTACCAAAACCTGAACACTAAGAGGACGGGCGGCACGGACGCGGCTACGGGAGCGGGCACGGATGCGGTAAATGATCGTTATACTGCCGGCGGCGATGCCGGCGGCGCCGGCGGGGTTTACTCGCGGGGCTCCACGAACGCGGCGCAGCGGCTTTGGAACATGGCCGAGACGCACTACGCGGCGATGCGCAGCGCGGTGGAAGGGTTACTCGGCGGCACATCAGGGCAGAACGGGCAGGCCTTTTGGGCGATGGCGGCAGGAGCCGACGGCGGGCCGAAGTTCGAGGACTTCCGGGTCGACGACGCGACGCGGGCCAAGGCTCAGGAGATGATCGGCGAGGACGGCTACTACGGCGTCAGACGGACGACCGAGCGGATCATGGAGTTCGCCGAGGCGCTCGCCGGTGCCGGCGCGAGCCCGGAGACCATCGAAAATTTGAGAAAAGGCGTGCAGGCGGGCTTTGACTACGTGGCAGGGCTGTTCGGCGGCTTCGACAAGCTCCCGCAAGTCACGCAGGATACGCACACAGCGGTCATGCAGGCGTTCGACGACTGGGTAAGCGGCGGGAAAGCGGTCGGGGCGTAATCTGCAGTATTGCCGCCGGGGCGGCCAGTACGACCGGCCCCGGCACCCCAGCCCGCAAACTTACTCCTCCAGCTCCCTCATCAGCCTCTCCAGTTCCGCATCGATCTCCCTCGCTTGGTCCACCGCCCGCTGGTGCTGCCCTCTGTCCCTGCCGGTGCCGGCCAGTTTCTGCACCGTCGCCCTCGCGAACTCAATATCCTCCTGCACCTGCTCTATAGTTCTCGTGAAGAAGGAGTTGCGCTGGAACTCGTGCAAAAACCTCGCGTGATCGTCGAAACCCGCGATGTACTCGTTGCTCCTGCCCCTCAGACTGTCGAGTATCCCCGAGACGTGGCCGGTCTGGCCCATAAGCGCGAACTCCTCCACCAGGTTCGACATTCGAGAGTAAGTGATCCGGTCGTCCTCGTTCTGTAGCCTGCGGACGCTCAGCGAATCCTCGCTGGGGATATTGAGCGTCCGGCTCAGCGCGTACGCCTCGTCAAGCAGCGTCACAGCCCTGGCGTAGTCCCTGTTCAGTATGTGGCCGTAGGCCTGTATTAGCATCCCCTCGCAGCGCAACAGCGGGCGGCGCGTAGTGCGCAGGAGCTGCTGGCCCACAGTGATACAATCACTCCCCTGGCGCGCCTTGAGCGCGGCCCAGCCCTGGCCAAGGAGCGCGTCTTCGGCGTAGTAGCTGCTGGCGGGTATGTGCCGCAACGCGGCCACCGCCCGCGAGAGGAGGCCCTCTTCATAGAATATAAAGCCTATCATCAGGTAAGTCCTATAAACCATCTCCTGCGCCGCCTGGGTGCCGGGCGCTACGCTCATGGCGGCCTCAAGCACCGTAAGCACCTCCGACAGCTCGCTCCCCAGTATCGCGTGGGTGACGGCCGCCGAGTGCCGCGCGAAGATGAATTCGGGGTGGTCCTCGGGGATCAGCATGAACGTTTGGATCGCCCTCCGCAACTCGCCGTTGTGCAGGGATATCTGCCCCATCAGGTACGCCCCGTGGTGCCGCAGCGAGTCCGGCACGCCGGGCTTGTTCAGCTCGGTGAACTGCTGCGTGGCCAGTTGGATGTCGTTGTTGCGGTAATGTACGCGCATGAGGCCCAAATCGGCGTGCGCCACCACCTCGGCGCCGGGGTACCGCTCCTTCACCCTGTTGTAGTTCGCCAAAGCCTGATCCCTCATGTCGAGCTTCTCCTGGCAACTCGCCCTCAGGAGTTGCACCCAGTCGTTTCTGAAGAAGTCCGGGAACTCGACCGTCAGGCGGGAGAAGATGAAAAACGCGTCCCAGTACCTGCCCTCGGCGTACAGCCTGCGGCCCCTGTTGTAGAGGTCGTTGGGGTTGAGCATGGCGTGGCGCGCCATCCTGCGCGCCCAGGCCTCCTCACGGTGCAGGCCAAAATCCGCCTTGAGATAGAACGAGTGGCTCGACGCGTCGCTGTTCTGCTCAAGCATCATGTTATATTGATAGAAGAACGACAGGTCGCGCCCCTGATTGAACGACGGCATCTGCGCCCCAAGCGCGAGACCCCAGTGGCCCATCACGTTTTCGTCAAACCCGAATATCATGTACGCCTTGAACATCCGCATTGCCCAGTAGCCAACACGCCAGTTGAGCTCCCACTCAAGCGACTTGAGCCCATCCGCCGATCTGAAATTATCGGGGCTGGCAAAGAAATCCTTCAGGTCAAACTCGAGATGGTTCTCAATCCGGCTCTCCCAAAAGCGCGAGTACGCCGACAGGCGCAGGTTGCGCGAGTACGCCGCCGTGGAACTGAACTCGAACGGGTGCGACCCCATCACCGGCGCGACGAGGTTCTGCGTCGCAAGCCCCACGATGTGGTCCCCGAGAATCGGGTGCCGGAGAAGCCGGTAGTTCGCCCCGAAATCTATCCCGGTCCCCATGAGCGGGTCCCCAAAATTGGTCTGGTAGGCAAAATTGACGTTCGCCCCCACGATTAGCCGCTGCCAGGCGTGCCAGGCGTAGCTGAACGCGAAGAGCATGTTGGTGTTGCTCAGAGACAACGCCCTGTTCGGCACAAGCCGCCCGTGTTCGTCGACCTCATCCTGAAACACCGACCCCGCCCCCTCAAGCAACATGGTGAAACCCGCCGTGTGGTAAAGCGAAAGCGGCACGTTCACCCCGAACTCCGACAGCGTGAACGCCCCCTGCAAGATGGGAGCGATGGCCGCGCGCACCGCGAAGTAGTTCTCCTCGGCGATGTTGGCCGGGTTGCTAAGCGGTGAAACGCTGTTGTTGAGCGCACGCCAGCGCTGCGTCACCAGGTACTCGCCGGGGAGGCCGGCGGCGAAAACCGGGAAGGCCGGCAAGAGGGAGAGGGCAAAAATCAACGAGAGCCTTGCGGCGCCCGCGAGCGGGCAGGCGCGGCGGCGGACATGAACGCTGGTACACGATCGCGAATACGGGTACATATTTGACATTTTTAACGAACCCCCGGCAAAAGATAATTTTTACGTGTGGGTACTGAAATTACGGTCGACGGTTACCGACGTCAACACAGTCATAGGCTCTACGCCTTAAATAATATAATACATGAAAGCGTCAAAATTATTTTTTTTTTACATCAAAACCATTTTTTCAACACGTATTTCCGCACGCGCGGTACCGGCGCGATTCCGTTTCCGGGGGCGCGAGAAGCTCCCCCCGCGCCAGGTTTTACCTCTCACCCCACCCCGTTCTCGCGACGATATCGAGAATTTGCTCCTGCATTATCCAGTTATCGTACTGGTTTGGCCCGACGTTGTTGCAAAATATGGCAAAGGCATACGTCCTGTCGTCCAGCAGCAGGTACCCCGCGAGCGCGCTGACCCTCAGCGAGTTGAGGGTGCCCGTCTTCGCGCGCACCACGCCCCTGAGGTTTGAGCGGCGGAAGCGCGTCCGCAGCGTTCCGTCGACGCCGGAGGACGGGAGGGCAGACAGGAAGTCGGGGAAGTAGCTTTTCTGCTTCGACACGTGCGCCAGCAGCGCCACGGCCTGCGCGGCGCTCATCAGGTTTTCGGTTCTTACGACGCTGTTCTCGGCGGCGGCGGTGTCGTTCGCCCTCACCCTTGGGCGCCTCGCGCTCCCCATGCCGGAGCCGTTTATCACGTGCGGCGTTCCAGGGAGGCCGGCCGCCGTCCACCAGTCTGTGACGACCGCGGTGCCTTTGGGCCACGTTCCGGGCTGTCCCTGCCCAAACGCGCCCATCGTCTTGAAGAGCATTTCGGAGACGAAGTTGCTCGACCATTTGAACATGTGGTTCATGAACACCGTGAGCGGTTCGCCGCCAAACGTGTAAAACGCCCCCCTTGCGGCGAGCGTATCGGGCACCCGGCGCTGCACGGTTCTCCCATCTATAACGAGCCCGCCCGCAGCGGCCTGCGCCCTGAACGCGCTGCCGAACGCCTCCCACGTCTGCCACATCCTGCGGTAGGTGTAGCCGGGCTGCTCCTCTATACCCATCGTGCCCGTTATGGTCACCTGCGTGGTGCCGCCCGTGAGCGACGTGGTGACATCGAGCCGGCCCTTTGACCCCTCAACGGTGGTCGCGGTCGAGTTTATCCTCACGCCGTCCATCTGCGGGAACAGGTCTGTGTGTATCGGCGAGCCGATCTCTTGTCCGGGCCGGTGGTGTACCCCCACAGAACTGAAGTTGGGCGGCAGCGCGCTGATTAGCGACTGGTAGGAGCGGCTCCCATCGTCGGAGAACCCTGGGCCCATACCGACCTCGTCGAAGAAGAAATTGTCTATCATGAGGTCACCCCGCACCCTCCTTATCCCGCGGTGCTGCAGGTGCTGCACGAGCGTCCATATCTTTTCCGCGTTTAGCCCCGGATCGCCGCCGCCCCTTATATAGAGGTTGCCGTGCACCACCCCCGAGTCGGCGTTCATCTCGCCGTCTATGAACACGCGGGTGACGTGCATGTGGGTCGGCCCGAGTATCTCAAACGCCGCCGCGCCCGTCACGAGCTTCTGCACAGAAGCCGGGTTCATCATCACGCCGGCGTTAATTGAGACGACGACAGAGTCGTTCGCCATGTCCATCACCACGACCCCGAGCCCGCCGGTATCGTAATTGCGCGACCTGACCAGTTCATCCACGCTTGCTTGCATGGAGGCAAAGCCGGCGCTGTGGAGAAAGAGCAGCGCCGCGGTTGTTTGGGCAAAAACACGCCTTAATCTCATTTTTCAATGCTTCCGATCGGTATATTGTGGAATGTCTAAAAAATAATAAAGTCGAGGTAATAAAGTCAAAACATATTTTAAGGGGGGAGGTCTCCCCCTCGCTCCAACCAAAAAATTGAACAAAAAGACGTTCAATTTTTTGTTTTCCGCTTCCCCCTCTGCGGGGAACACCCCGCAACGCCCCGTTCGCTTTGCAGGCGCAGGTATCACAAATGTTCAGGCAGGGGTGGCTTCGACAGGCTCAGCCACCGGTTCGCTCTCTCCCCGTTGCCTGAGCTTGTCGAAGGCAACACCCGCTCCCATCCACGCAATTCCCCCCACATGCGCCCCTACAATGACACGAACCGAAATACACCACCACCGTCTTTCCACCATACACACTCTCTATCAGGGGCGTCGGTGACGCCCCATGCGATAATGCCCCAATTTCGCTTCGTACACGCGCCATTATAGGCAACATGTAAAAATACACATTTTAAAAAAAATGATTTTGACTTTAAAAAAATCCCCACCCACACCCGCCATAATATATATTGTATACATCTATTCAAGATTTACCCCCCGCCCTCTCTAAGCAACACCGTCTTTTCCTTAAATCCTTCGCAGTACCACAAAAAATCAAAACCAATATTATTATTCACTATTCACAACCAAAACCCTCTACCCGAAAGGACGGAGAATTTATGGAAGACGCTGTACACGAAAACAAAAACAAAGCCGAAAACGCAAACGTAAACAAGAAGCACAAGGCCA
>JAITFQ010000158.1 GCA_031281225.1 Chitinispirillales bacterium | reverse complement strand
CGCTGTGTGGGATACCGATTAAAACGTACTTGTCCATATCTTCCTCCTGTTTGAATTAGTGACTATGACCTAATAATACATTATTCCGCCGCCTATGTTCAATTTTTTTTAATTTATTTCACGGACGCAAGCCCGTCCGGCAGGTTAAAAATAGAGATTAAAATCGATATGCGTTGATTTTGAGCGGGTTTTTAACTATATTTGGTTTGTTATGAAAATATGCCTGATTCGCCCGCCGTCCTTTTGCAACAGTCTGACATATCCGTCCGGCCCGCGGTTTGGGCTACCTCTGAGTTTGCTCTATTTAGCCGCTTCCATGGAAAAAGCGGGGCATAGCGTGGTCGTGTATGACGCGCTTACGGATATGGATGGTGACCTTTCTAATCTGCGGCCGGGGCCGGACGGCGTTTATCACATCGGGGCGTCTTATGATGCCGTCAAACAAAAAATTGGCAAAATCGTCCCGGATATTGTTGGGATAACCAACCCTTTTTCTGATTTTTTTACGTGCACGATGCAAACCGCGGCGGCGGCTAAGGCGGCGCTGCCGTCTGTACCCGTGGTTGTGGGCGGGCCTCACGCTACGAGCGACCCCGTGTCCTTTCTCTATGACGGCAGCCCCGTGGATTACGTGATGAGGGCGGAGTGCGAGGTGGCGGCGCTTGAACTTTTGAAAGCGCTTGAGGCCGGAGGCCAGCTTTCGTCCATCCCCAATTTAGCTTATTTGCGGGATGGAGATGTTGTGACAAACGCGTTTGGCCCGTTTATCGCCGATTTGGACTCCCTGCCGTTGCCCGCCTATCACCTGGTTGATATGGAAAAAACGTTCTCATTTGTTAAGGTCGGGTTCCCATCGCGCTTCTCCTTTGAGTACCCGATGTCGCACAGGGAGGTATCTATTGTAACGTCGCGGGGCTGCCCCTACGGCTGCGTATTCTGCGGGAATCACCTGCACATGGGGCGTAAGTGGAGGTATCACTCCGTTGAATATATAATGAGGCATATTGAATTTTTGGTTACGGAGTACGATGTGCGGCATTTTCATATTGAGGATGACAATTTAGGAATGGATCCGGCGCGGTTCGGAGAATTTTTAGATGCGCTAACCGCCAAGAACTGGGGCATAACCTGGGACACTCCAAACGGCATACGCGCCGATCGGATGAGCGGCGAGCTCATAGCCAAAGCAAAAAAATCGGGATGTACCTACCTTATTTTTGGCGTGGAATCTGGAAATCAGCGGGTACTTGACGAAATTGTAAATAAAAGTTTAAACATCGATACGGTGACCCAAACAGCGCGGAATGCGTACGGGCGCAGGCTTGATTTGCATGCGTTCTACGTGGTGGGGTTCCCCGGCGAGACGAAGCACGAAATTAACGACACGTTTCGCTACGCGCTCGGGCTGCTGGCCCGCTACGATGTAATACCGCATCTTTGCCTTGCGAGGCCGCTGCCCGGAACTCGCCTGTATAAACTATGCGAAGAGGGCGGGTATCTGACCGAGCCAGTTCTTCCCCAAATAGGCAAGGGGCTGCGCGGCGAAATGTTCTCTAGGCGTATGATAAAAACGGAAGATTTTGATCCAAAACTGTTGGAAAAATTAGTAAAAGGGTTTAACCGCAAGATGATTTTGCTTGTTGTCGTGAAATCGTGCCTGTTTCTCCTAATGCATCCGCGGGCGGCTTTTAAGGTTATGAGAAAATTTAAGAACACGCCGGGCGGGTTGCGCCAAAGGTTGTTAAAACTGTTTTTCGGCGGTTTGTTTTTTAAGTTTAATTATCTTCGCAAGATATAGGTATCACGATGACGCGGGCGTTAATCCTTTTTAAAAAGTTTCACCGCCGCCCGGCACCATAATGTATATTATAGCGTTGTTAGCTACAATTAAAAAATATCCGAAAAACACTTAGCAGGTAATAGATATGGTCATGAAAAAGAAAAAAACGTTAAAATCCGCTGTTATTGCAGTGCTTGTTCTTGTTGCCGGCCCGCTTTTATTCGTTTCATGCGGCTCTAGCAGCTCCTCCAAGAAGCTCATCAAAAAAGGGCTCTACGAGTGCGACAGCCAGCTTCAAGCCGCCATACGGCACATAGAGAGGCGAAGTTTTTCGAACGCGTCGCGTATTCTTGAGGAGTTAAAATTCCAGTGCGGCGGCAGCCATTTTATGGATACGGTCTACTACTACAACGCGATCTCCCATTTCAGGCAGAGGCAGTACGATGACGCGCGCTTTGAGTTTGAGATCCTCCACCGCGAGTTCCCGCGCTCGGTTTTCATAGACGAGGCGCATTTCAGAGTCGCCCAAATATACTATCTGCGTTCGCAGCCCCCGCGCCGCGACCAGACAGAGACCAGGGAGGCGATGCGGCTTTTTAATGATTACCTTGAACTGTTCCCCAAGGGGGTTTTTGCCGACAGCGCTAGAACACTTTTCATGTCGTCGCTAAACAAGCTCGCGGAAAAGGAGTTTAACACCGCGCTCTTCTACCGGAGGCAGAAGCAGCACGAGGCCGCTCTGATATACTACAGGTCGGTGCTCGCCGCGTACCCCGATTCCCGGTTTGCGCCGGAGGCGATTGTTGGGATGGCGGAGATGCTAGTATTGCTGGGGCGCACTCAGGATGCTGAGGAGGTCATGGAAGAACTGGATGTCGCGGTGTTTGGGGACGCGCTGCGGGCGCGGATTGAGGCTGTTAAACAGAGGTTATGAATGCCGCTCAAAAAAATAGGCATCCTGGGCGGGGTATTTGACCCAATCCATTGCGGGCATCTCGCAGTCGCGGCGATGGCCAGGGAGAGTTTGGGACTCGACCGGATTGTGTTTATCCCCTCCGGTACGCCGCCGCACAAATCATCCGTGACCGCAGCTTCGGACGATCGCCTTAACATGCTCAGGCTCGCGCTTGCCGATGTTAACTGGGGCGATATTTGGGAGGGCGAGATACGTAGGGAGGGGTATTCGTACACTATTGACACCCTGCGGGAGCTCGACATCGTTTACGAGGGCGCGAAGATATATTTCATCATCGGGGCGGACAATTTGGCGGATATTCACAGATGGCACTCTTATGATGAAATTATCAATTTAGCGACGCTCTGTGTGACCGAACGCCCCGGGTATGATTTGGAGCGCCTGGATACGCTCGCGGCGGCGGATATCAAAACCTTTCCGGGGCCGGAGTGGGGCCTGAGTTCGACGGTGGTACGGAGTTACATCAAAAGCGGATATTCGTGTATGTTTATGATACCGGACGCTGTGTTTACGTACATCAGGGACAGGGGGCTGTATGGATACGTTCACAAGTGAGGGGAATCCGCCGGCCAGCGGGTCAGGCGCGTCTGCCCCAAGGCCTTTTTTGGGGATTCACTTCAAGTGCTGTGGGATTTATTGCCGCATCTATAAAAACAAAAATCAGGACGCGTACGAGGGCGCGTGTCCGAAATGCCGTAAAAAGATAAAATTGCCCATAGGCGATGGCGGCACAAACAACCGTTTTTTTGAGGTTTCGTAATTATTGAAGCCACCAAACGGTTTTGACTTTATTCTTTTACATATTTTGATTTCGCGGGCAATTGTAGTATATTTATTGAAGTGGTTGCTAAATCTTGCGTCCGCGCCGCCCGGTGACTGCACGACAACCGTGATGTTGCCGGACGGCACAGGCGTATGGTATGATGTTCTAAAAATACGGTAACATCACAATAAAGACGGAATTCGGCAAATGAAATACGC
>JAITFQ010000110.1 GCA_031281225.1 Chitinispirillales bacterium | reverse complement strand
CAAGCCGCCATCGGCAACAAGCGCGGTTATTTTTGAATGAAAACCGAACACAACGCCCCCCTGCTGTTAAAGTCCACTTATCAACAAAATATATATTGCGTAAATCAAATGCAACCTTTCGCTGAAATCATCTCAAAAAAAACTTGCATTTGAAAATGGCATGTATTATATTACCGTAAGTTGTTGATTTTCATAGAGCGGCAGCCAAAAAAGCCAAATATCGCACCATTAGCTCAGCCGGTAGAGCAACTGACTCTTAATCAGTGGGTCTCAGGTTCGAATCCTGAATGGTGTAAAACTTAAAACCCCTGCAAACATTGGCTTTGCAGGGGTTTTTTTTGTTTAAAATTCACATGCAAGCTTGAAAAATTACTTGACTGTAGAGTTTTAAGGTTTATCATGACTACTAGAGCGGGGTTTGGGTTTAGTCCTGTGCTTTTCGCCCCCTCGCCTGATGCAGCAGCGGCTCGTATTGTGAACGGTGTTCCGGATCGTCCCTTATAGCCTCCTCCATTGCGGCTATCGCCTCGTCGACCATGCCGTTATCCATATAGAACTCGTGGCGGAAAGTGCGCGGGCGCCAGTCCCACGGTATGATTTCGACGCATCTGTTTAGGAATCTGAGGCTGACTGCCATGTATTCGCTGTAGCGTGGGTCGTTGTTTCGGCGAAGATCCTTCATCAAACGGTGCAGGTCGGAAACTATTTGCAGATAATGAACCTGCATGCGGCGCGCGATGTAGTTGGATTCGTCGACCTCTCTCAACAGATATACGGAATCGATCATTGCGATTGTGCGGTCGATGTCGTGGCTGTTTACGTGCGTTACGCGCTCCGGCATGAGCCTGTGGACGAGGCCCTCAACACGCAGAAACGGGGCAAGGCCCATCAGGTTACTGCCGTCGGAGGCTCCCAATGTGAAATATATCGGCTTGCTCCACGCTACCGCGTCTACGATATTGAGCAGCATTTTGTCCTGAACACGCAACACATTGTGGCGCCGGATGTCGGGCAGTGTGAACGTGAGGTTAGCGTTGTGGAGTGTGTGCTGCTCGGCACTTTGGGGCGGGTTGCTCTGCGGCCGCAGGCTATCAATCTCTTCCTCAGAAAAGGAGATGGGTACGCGCGGTTCCTCATTCATGAGCTGCTTGATGTACCAGCCGGCATTGAGAAGGGCAAAATTCACGACGCGCACATCGGTGCGGATGCCGTAGGCTTCCTGCAACGCCAGGAGCGGGTATGTATCGTGGTCGCTACCGGTAAAAATGATGCTGTTTTCTTCGCAGCTCATGAGTGTGTTGTAGGCTAAATCATACGGGTGGGGCAGCCAGTCGCCGATAGTTGCGGCGGCGACAGTATTGTCAACACTGCCGCTGTGGGCGATAGCCGGATGCGTTGAATTCAACAAATGTTCAGGCATGGCCGCCGCCCTGCCGTGCAGGCCGGGCAGTTTCCCTTTCTCGGTCGTCCAGACTGCCCGCGTGATAAAGCGCCCGCCGATAGTTGGGTCGTTATTGATATCGGCAAACGCCACATCCACGCCGTCCATCAGCGACGCGTCCCTGTTAGCCCACGCCGTACCGCCGGTATAATCTTTTACTCCGGCGTAAGCGGCATTGTTTGAAAACTCTCCATGGGAAAGACGGACACTGTTAATGCCTATCACGCGCCCGGCGCCTCTGGGAGATTTTACCACAGGGTTTAACGCCGCGGAGTTGGTCACGCTCCACTCGCTCGAAGCCAATCCCACCACGCCGCCGATATTGCTGCCGCTGCCCGTGACCGCGCCGGCAGAATAGCTGCTGGCCACTGCGCTGCTGTCGCCCAAATATCCCGCTACGCCGCCGATGTGCATAATACCGCTGACAGCGGCGGCGGAATAGCAATCGGCCACATTGCTGTTAAAAGCAACTTCGCCCGCAATGCCGCCAACAGCTTCATTGCCGCTGATTACGCCGGTAGAATAGGCGTTTGTTACGCTGCTATTCCGTCTAAGCCCTCCCACCACGCCGCCAACATTGGTGCCGCCGTGGATATTTACCCGGTTGAGCCCGACATTTGCCACCTTCCCGCCTGTGACGTTGCCGAACAGGCCTTGGCGCAGCGCGTTGGGACGGTTAATGGTGAGATTGCTTATGACGTGCCCGCCGCCGTCGAACATTCCTGAGAATGGGTTATCGTTCTCCCCCCAGCCTGGATCGTCCCCAATCGGCACCCAGCCTTCGCCGCCCGCGTATCCGGAAAGGTCGATGTCGCGGGTAAGCCTGACGGTTTTGCCTGAAAAATTATCCTGTTTCGCCTTGTCGTCTGTTCCATTGACGATGTCCGCCAGCCCGGCCAGTTCATCGGCGGTGGATATGGTGAAGTGTAGCCCGCCGGGGTTTTGGATGTACCATTCCGTATCCGGTGTTCCGGTTTCCCGCTTGGCAACCGCGCTGCCGGAATCGGGAGTTTCATGCTTTGGATGCGCATTATCCGATTGTCCGGCCAATGTTTTTTGGGTATTAGTTCCGCCGCATCCCGCCAAAACCAGCACAGAAAAAATCGCGGCCGCCAGCATATAGAAAACGCCGTGCGCCTTATTGCCGCTTTCGCTATCGGCAAATACTCTCATAAAGATTCCCCCCCTGCCGATAGGCAAATTGTTCTCTGAACCGTATGGTTGAATAAACGCCGCAATATCAATATTTTGAACATCATCAAATAGGAATAACCAAACCGCGACACTCTTCATGGACATCAAAGATAATTCATGGTAATAAAAGTGTCAAACACTTTTTTTAGATAATGTGGGCGTATCGGATAAGATACGAGGCTTGCAGCAGCGGTTTGGCCCAAAAAAATAATTCATTTTATATTTGATTTTTGAACGTGCTGGATATATATTCATAATCAAGTTGACAAAAAAATGGAATTAACGCGTATATTTATCTTGGAAAATTATATCCCTGTATATCGGAGAAACAACCACATGGCGCTCCCAGAAGTCATCAATGCCGCGCTTGAGCGGATGCAGTATATCGCAAAGACGGAAACGGTCTTTGGCGAGCCTGTCACTATTGGTAATGTTACCCTTATACCCGTGTCGCGGGTTTCGATCGGGTTTGCGGCGGGGGGAGCGGGGGTGGGTGAGAAGAGTGGGTCGGGGGCGGGAACGGGGGGCGGAGTGAACGTCACACCGGCGGCCTTGATAACAATTTCAGACGGAGATGTCAAGGTACACTCTCTAGAAAGCTGGGATTCCGACCTCGGCAAGCTACTATCCATGGCACCGGAGGCGATGGAGAAGCTGACGAAACTTTTCAAAAAGAAGAAAAATGAAGAAGAAGACAAAAATGGGAACGAATCAACCAAAACCGACACCGACACGTAGAAACGAACTGCGTTCGTCCGTACGGCCTACAGCCCAATTTCAAGTGAAACAACTATAGCAACAAAATATATATTTTATAAATGCCCTGCTCATCAATCGACATCTTTTGCCACTGTATAGACAACTTCGGCGACGCTGGGGTGGCTTATCGGTTTGCTGCGGAGTTTAAGGCGGCAAATGCCGAGTGCCGGGTGAGGGTTTTTATTGATGAGTTGCAGGTTTTATCCGAAATTGCCGACGAAATAGACGCGGCGAAAGATGTTCAGGTGTGCGGGGGTATTACATACGTCAATACGCTGTCGCTTGACAGGGAGTTGATAGCCTCCCTCGGCGTGGCGGAGGTGATGGTTGAGATTTTCGCTTGCCATATACCGGAGCCTTTGCTTGAAATCGCATACGAACGCAGCAGGCTGATAATCAATTTGGAATATTTTTCCGCGGAGGAGTGGGTGGAGGGGTATCACCTGAAAGAATCTTTGCTCGGGCGGGGGGCGGTGCGGAAGTTTTTTTTCATGCAGGGGGTCAGGGAGGGAACGGGGGGGATTATCATTAATTCGGCGCTGAAAAAGTTGAGGGACAGCACAGGCGGAATCGACCAGCTTAAGGTTATCAACGATACTGTCAGCCCGTTTGGAATAACCGTCAGCCCTGATGACAACACGCTGACCGGAACGGTTTTTACCTACGAACGCGGGTTTGATACGCTGCTTGCCGATTTGGCCGCGCTGAAACACCCGGTTATCCTTTTAATATTCGGCGCCAAGAGCCAGCGGGGGATGTCGGCGACGCTTGCGAGGCTTGGGGTTAACGGGCCGTATCAGCACAGTATCTATAAAAATATCCGGCTGCTGTATACGCCGTTCATTGCCCAGCACGCTTACGATACTCTCCTGTGCTGCACGGATTTCAACATCGTGCGCGGCGAGGATTCTCTCGCCCGCGCCCTGCTCTCCGGCAAACCGTTTATTTGGAACGCCTATATTCAAGACGAGAAGTATCAGCGGGTAAAAGTTGAAGCGCTGCTCAAAACCATGCGGCCATTTTATAAAAATTACGATAATCACGAAAGTTACAGCGACCTGACGCTCCGTTTCAACGACGCGGATTCCGAGTCCCCCTTTCAAACCACCGGGGAGCGTTATGCCGATTTTTTCAACAATTTGAAAAAATATGAGCGTACGGCCGTGGATATTTATTATTTTATGGAGACTAATTGTAACCTGATCGAAAAATTTTGCTGTTTTTTGAAAGGAGAGTTTTTATGAAGGAAGCGCAGGAACTCAGGGTCGGCAACTGTGTGAAAGTTGGCAATGACTTGCTCATCATTCAGAAGTACCTCTACACCAAGGGGTCGCGCGGCGCGTCGTCTTGCAGGATCAAGCTCAAAAGCCTGCTTTCGGGCAACATGTCGGATACGGTTTACAGGGCGTCCGACAAATTTGAGGTGGTTGTGCTCGAGCGGAGGAAAATGCAGTATCTGTACGGGTCGGACGGGGCTTATACGTTTATGGACAACGAAACATACGAGCAAATGGACTTGAATAACGACGATTTGGGCGACGCGTTAAATTATTTGCAAGAACAGATGACGATAGACGTAATCATGCATGGGGACAAGGCCGTGGGCGTTGAGCTCCCTACGCAAGTAGACATGGAGATCACCTACACGGAACCCGCGGTGCGCGGCGACACCGGCGGCAAGGTGCTGAAAGCCGCGACAATCGCCACCGGATTTGAGATACAGGTACCGCTTTACTGCAATATCGGGGACAAGGTCAGGATTAATACTGAAACGAATGAGTTTGTATCGAGAGCGAACTAGGCAAATTCGAAATTCGAAATGCGAAATGAAAATCAAAAGATTTGATTTGGCGGGTTTTTTAATTTCGCATTTCGAATTTCGCATTTCGCATTAAAACAACGGAGTTGTCACATATGCGCACAATAGCGGTTCTCAATTACAAGGGCGGGGTGGGAAAAACCACTTTTACTATCAGCGTTTCGCAGGCGCTCGCTATGGCGGGGTTTCGCGTGCTCGCGATTGATAACGACAGTCAGCATCATTTGTCGTTTGTGGTCGACGGAAACGGGCAGCGCTCTCCGAGTATTCGGGATATATACCGCTCGTCGGTCGGCATCGCGGGGAAGAAGCTGCTCGACGCGATAATTGAAACCAAATTGCGCAACTTTCACATCATCCCCTCCCACGCCGAGCTTTCGGGGCACGATGTTAAGGACCCGTACATCCTGCAAAAGGCGATTGAGTATTGCAGCCTTAGCAGATTTTACGATTTTATAATGATCGACAACTCGCCGGGGCTCGACATTTTGCAGGAGACCGCGCTTCACGCGGCGGATGAGATATTCGTCCCTACCGAGCTTTCGTACTTCGCGGTAAACGGTATCATAGAGCTGCACCGTATCATAGAAAAAAGGTTCAAAAACTGCTGTTCCATCACAAAGATCATCCCCAACGCTTACAGGGGGACAAACCGGCAGAATGAATATTTGGAAGCGCTACAAAATCTTTACCGCGAAAAGATAACGGAGACGTACATACCCTATGACACGGTGTTCGACGCTTGCATGAAAGAGCAGAAGACGCTGTTTGTCCACAAGCTGTTTTCCAAGGCCGCGGCCCACTATCTTAAACTTGTGCACGAGCTTTTCGACCTCGACGAGAAAAGAGTTTGGGAGCAGGTGTGCGACGTCAAGCAGAGCCATTTGCGCAGCGAAGCGCGGCAGAGATTTTTTGAGCAACAGAAAAAAACGTTGCAGGACGAACCGGAAGAAAACAAAAAGCTCAAACGACATTTTCAAACGCAGTTTGAGCCGGAAGACTTGCCTTTTTTGAGCAACAGGGGGTGACCTATGCCAAAAACCGACAATCAAGGACGCGACATTCAAAAAGCCGCGGAAAAAAGCGACGCTGGGGAAGCTACGCCAATCATTGGCAAAATCCCAGCTCAGCTTATGTTTGACCTGACGCCCATGCCCTGCGATTTGTGGAGCAAGGAGTGTAAGATCATCGAAACCAATGTTGAGGCGAGAAAGCTTTTAGGCATTGAGGAAAAAGACGTTTATATCGACAGTTTTTTTGATTTCTCGCCGATATACCAACCCGATCTGAAACCCTCGCGCGAAAAGGTGCGCGAAGTTATCGACGCCGCCTTTGAAAACGGCTACCACAGTTTTGAGTGGCTGCACGTCGACATCCACGGCAAGCCCGTGCCCGTCGAAGTGAGGGCGGTGCGGATTGAATATTTGGGGGAAACGGCCGTCGCGACCTACAAGTACGATTTGCGCGAGATAAAAGCCGCCACAAACAAGCTGCGCGAGGCGGAATGCACCGAAAGATCGCTCAACACGCTTAAATACATACTCAACGGACTCGACGCGATTATTTACGTTACCGTCCCCGAAACCGGGGAAATTTTGTTTATGAACGATTATACAAAAACGTACTTCAATATAGTCGGCGACGGCACCGGGCTGTACTGTTACAATATTTTTCAGGACGGGCAGACGGAATTATGCGAATTTTGCCC
Organism: Chitinispirillales bacterium; assembly: GCA_031281225.1. Classification (GTDB taxonomy): domain Bacteria; phylum Fibrobacterota; class Chitinivibrionia; order Chitinivibrionales; family Chitinispirillaceae; genus GUT77. The sequence continues at coordinate 3,826 of JAITFQ010000110.1, read as the reverse complement.
GTGCCACCAGCTCAACAAGGAGCCGGACAAGGTCGTCGTGTGGGAATCGCACAGTAAAAAAACCGGGCGCATCTACCGCCATACCGACCGCTACATAAAATGGCCCGGCGACAGAACCGCCCACTTGCAGCACACCGTAGACATAACCGAGCTCGTCCTCGCGAACGAGGAAGCGATCAAGGCGAGCCATGCCAAGAGCGCGTTTCTTGCGAACATGAGCCACGAGATACGCACGCCGCTAAACGCCATCATAGGGATGGTGTCCATAGGCAAATCCGCAGGCGGTGCGGAGCGCAAGGACTACTGCCTGTCAAAAATCCAAAACGCGTCAAAGCACTTACTGGGGGTAATAAACGATATTCTCGACATGTCGAAAATCGAGGCCAACAAGTTTGACCTCTCATTTGCCGAATTTAATTTTGAAATGATGATGCAGAGCGTAGAAAATGTCATGAGCTTCCGCATAGAAGAGAAGCAGCAGAAGTTTGAAGTATACTGCGACAGCGATATTCCCGACGCGCTTATAGGCGACGACCAGCGCATAACGCAGGTTATTACAAACTTTTTGAGCAACGCGGTAAAATTTACGCCGGAAGGCGGCTCAATATGCCTCGAAGCGCGCCTTGTGAGCAGTAAAAACGACCGTTACGCCATAGAGGTATCGGTGTCCGATTCGGGTATAGGGATAAGCGAAGAACAGATGAAGCATCTGTTCCGCTCATTTGAGCAGGCCGACAGCAACACTACGCGCAAGTACGGCGGCACGGGGTTAGGGCTCGCCATTTCGAGAAGCATAGTGGAGATGATGGGCGGCAAGATACGGGTTGAATCCGAGAAGGGCAAGGGCTCGACCTTCTCCTTTACTATCTCCCTGAGCCGCGGCAAGGGCGAGCACGAAAAATCGCCGAGCATTACGCAAAGGATGCGGGTGATATCCGAAAACAGTGTTCAGGAGATGACGGGCATTTTTGCCGGCTACCGGATACTATTAGCAGAAGACGCAGAGATTAATTGCGAAATCGTAAAAAGCCTGCTCGAACCGACAGACCTCGCCATAGACTGCGCGACAACCGGCGCGGAGGCGCTGCGTATGTTCAGCGACACGCCGGACAAATACGACCTGATTTTCATGGACGTGCAAATGCCAGAGATGGACGGCCTCGAAGCGACGCGGCGCATAAGGGACCTCGACATCCCGCAAGCGCGGGAAATTCCGATAATAGCAATGACCGCAAACGTGTTTAAGGAGGACGTGGAAAGGTGCTTGGAAGCCGGGATGAACGGGCACGTCGGTAAACCGATCAATATAGACGAGGTCGTGGGGCGGCTCAACAACTATTTGCGTGTAAAAAATGGAAAATAAAACTACCACGCCAAAAGAGATATGCGGCTGCGTACACCTGCATACAAAATTCTCCGACGGCGGCTGCGACTACAACACGCTCATCAAAGCGGCGGCGAGTGCGGGGTTAGACTATATCTGCGTAACCGACCACATGAACCTTGCCGGCAAAGACGCGGGGTTTGAAGGGCGCCACAGCGGCGTTTTTGTGCTTGTGGGGTACGAACACAACGACGAACGGCAGCGCAACCATTATTTAGCGTTCGGCGTCCCGCAGACCGCGGAGGGCGCAACCGACCCGCAGGACTATATCAACCGCGTCAGGGAGATGGGCGGCACGGGTTTTCTCGCGCATCCGGCCGAGAAGCGCGTATCCACCCTCGACGTTCTGTTCAACAGGGTCATCGGCTTCCTCGCGCACCCGCCCGAAAAGCGATGCTACTTCAAGACGAAGCCGCCCTACAACTGGACAAGGTGGGACGCGGAGGGGTTCGACGGTATAGAGATATGGAATCAGGTTTCGGACTGGATGGAGCATCTGCAAGGCTTGCGGAGTTTTCCGCGGCTTTTTTTCCCAAACCGCTTTATCGGCGACGCGCCGCGGGAGCTTTTGGACAGATGGGACGAGATGAACCGCGCCCGCTTCGTGAGCGCGATAGGCGGGGTAGACGCGCACAGCCTCAAATTTCTCTGCGGCGGGATCACCATCTACCCGATTAAAATGGAGCTGCGCGGCGTGCGCACCCATCTATTCATAGACGAAGCCGATTGGAGCGGCGATGGGACGGCGGCAAAAACTTTGATTGACGCGATGAAGGACGGCAAGGGCTTCATTAGCAATTTCAGCCGGGGCGACGCGCGGGGGAGCAAAATTTTTTTGCGGGACGAAAGCGGCGCGGTAGAATACCCCGGGCGGCCGGTCAACGATCTATCGTTACCGGCGACAATAAACATAGAACTCACGCAGGACGCGGAGATAAAATTGCTGCGTAACGGCGCTGCCATACAGTCAACTTTCGGAAACGCCGCGGCGTGGCCGGTTACCGAATCCGGCGTTTACAGAATAGAAGCGCGAAAACGTTCGGGCGCGTGGATATACTCAAACCCTTTTCCCGTCGGTCAATACCCGTTGTAGTTTTCGGGCGGCCGCAGGTTTTTGACGGTATGGTTTCAATCTTCAAAAAAGCGTTCGACATCCTCTTTTTGCTCAGGCTTCCGCTCCTCGCGCCTGTGTGGACGGTTTTGATTTTGGGGTGGATCACCGGCAGCCCCCACGCGCGTATTGGAAATTTTAATTATGGAACGCTTTTTATTAACCTGTTTGCGTTTTCGCTTTTAGTCGCTTCAATCTACGTAGTCAACCAAATCCAGGACATTGAGAGCGACAGGATCAACAAAAAACTGTTTATTTTGCCGCAGGGGATAATCTCTATCCCCGCCGCCTGGACTTTGGCGGTTATCTGCGCCGCCGCCGGCCTTGCGATAGCGTATACCCAGGGCATATTGATGTTCTCGCTTTTTCTTTTGGGTTTCATAACCGGCGTCCTCTACAACCTCCCCCCCGCGTCGCTCAAAAACCGGGCGATTGGCGGCGTAGCGGCAAACGCGCTGGGGCACGGAGTCATCACCTATTTAGTAGGATGGCTGTCGGCCAAAGGCGGTCAGACGATAACCGCGGAACTGATAACCATCGGATTGATTTCATCTCTCGCCGCCGGTTTCGCGAACGGCGCGGTGTTCCTCGCCACCACAATCCCCGACGCGCACGGGGACGCGCAGACGGGAAAGAGAACTTTTTGCGTAGCTTACGGCGAAAAGGCAACCGCGATAGCCGCCCTGATAATGTGTGCGCTCGCGCTCGCCGCGTCATTTTTTATCGAGAACCATTTTTGGGTGATGGCCGTCCCGGCGGCGCTGTCATTAGCGGTATTCATAAATTTCGCCGTAACAGCGAAAAGGGAGTCGGCGTTCTATTCGTTCAAGTGGCCGGTGTTCCTGCTGTCGGCATTTGTCATGCTGTTCGTACCAATTTACGGAGCGCTAATATTAATTACATTTACAGCGGGCAGAATCTATTATAAACGTCGCTTTGGAATCACCTACCCGACATTTAAGGCAAAATGATTTTTATTGTGAGTATACGATGTATGTTACATATTTGGAAAATTTTAACATGAAAAAATTATTCATCACAGTAACAGACCTGTTTTTTTTGACGCGGCCGGTGATAATTGTTCCGGTGTGGGGGTTTTGCGCGTTTGGGGTTTATGGGTTTGGGAATAAGTTTTTCATACATCTTGAACCGTCCCAATATCTGCTGATACTCCTCTACTCCCTCGCCCCCGCCGCCGTGTACGTCGTCAACCAGATGGCGGATTACGAGGTCGACAAGTGCAACGAGGGTTTTCCGTTGCTTGTCCGGGGGAACATATCGATGAAAGCCGCGGGGGTCTGCGCGGGGGTTTGCGCGATGCTCTCAATACT
>JAITFQ010000079.1 GCA_031281225.1 Chitinispirillales bacterium | reverse complement strand
GTGCTGGACGCTCAATGCGCTTTTTAGCGGGAAGCGGGAGCTGTTTGAGGGGTTGGCGATAGCTAAGACGGATTGGGAGTGGGAGAGTTTTCCGGTTATTCATTTGGATATGAGCAAGGTGAGTACAGATGAGGGTTCCGCCGGTGTCAGGCGGTCGTTGGCTTTTCACATGAAGCGTGCTGCCGATGAACACGGGGTCGGTCTCGATGCAGAGATGGGGGCTGGTGAGATGCTGACAGAGATAATCGTTGAGTCTGCCAAAAAGCACGGCAAACCCGCGGTTGTAATCGTCGACGAATACGACAAACCATTTCTCGACTTCTACAACAAACCGCCGATGGCAGAGGAAGTCCGCGACATCATGAGGGGCTGCTATTCACAGCTCAAGGCAAACGAACCGCACATGCGCTTTCTGTTCATGACGGGAATTTCCAAGTTTACCAAGGCCGGCGTTTTTTCGACGCTGAACAACCTCAACGATCTCTCGCTTGACAGTAAATTCGGCACACTGCTCGGGTACACCGAAAAGGAACTAGTCGGATATTTCGCAGAACATCTTGAAGCCGGAGCGGAAAGGCTAAAAATACCGGTTGACGATCTTGTTGACAGGTTGAGGCGGCACTACGACGGTTTTTGTTTCGACGGCTCTCAAAGGGTGTATTGCCCGTTCTCCGTGCTTAATTTTTTCAGTGATTACCGGCTTCTGAACTATTGGATGGACAGCGGGGGCACGCGGGTAATAGCCGAATATATGAAAGGCCGAAACCTTACGGTTGAGCAGTTCAGGGGTATGTCTGTTTCCATGGATTTTGTGTTTAGCCCTGGTGAGATCGAGAGTACGCCGCCAGAGGGTTTTTTGTATCAGGCTGGTTACCTTACGCTGCGTGAGGGCGGCGAGGATTATTTCCATCTCGACTACCCAAACGCTGAGGTGCTCGATTCCATGTCGGAATTAGTCACAAAAAATATTATACAAAGCGGCGGCGGAGAATTTATGGATTTCCGCACCCCGCTCATTACGGCGCTTGCCGGCGGAAAAAGTAAACTTTTAATCGAAACATTCAACCGCCTCCTCGCAAGCATTCCCTACGACCACTACGTGGGCGCGGCAAAACAGGCAGTCGAGCTGTCCGACGTAGAAATAACAACGCAGGAATGGCTCTACCGCTCCACCATCCTCGCTTTCCTGCGCGGGTGCGGCGTGCTGACGTTCGGCGAGATGCACGGCAATCAGGGGCGCTCGGATTTAATAGTAACATGCAGAAGCGTCACGTGGATAATCGAAATAAAAATCGCCAAAAACAACGACTGCGAAGCGCAAGCGCAAGAAGCTATGAAACAGATTAACGACAGGCAATACGCCGAGCCGCACAAAAACGGGAAAAAGGTGGGGATCGCTATTGATGATAATACGAGGCAGATTGGCGGGTGGGTGGAGGCGTGATTTTTTATTTTGGGGCGGGTGAATCCCGCCCCTGTGGGTCGTGTTGCTTGTGTCAATAAAAACTACTCAATTCTGATCGGCAGCGTAATGATACTTCTGTCTGTCGCCGTCACCCGCACGAAAGCCATTTGCCGCGCGACACCTCTCACCGAAAAACGGTGCGTACCTTCGCTTAGTCTGCTGTTGCTCAGCGTGGCGATTTTTACGCCGCGCAGGTTGAACAGCTCAACGGTCTGCGCGTCTGCGCCGCGGATGTTCAGCTCTATGGAGCCGCGGCGGGCGCGTACGGAAAATGAGTGGGGGGCGGCCCGGCGCGCGATGTCCCTCGATATGGAGGTGTAGCCGGCCCAGCCGGGCATGTCAGTCAGCGTTATTACGTATTCGTGGTTCATGACCCGGTTCCAGTCGTCCGCGTTGTTATGAACGAACCGGCCGGAGACCGGTCTTGTATGCTCACCGTACCAGGGCATGAAAAACGACCAGCCTGCGCCGTCAGCTATCAGATTTTCGGGATAGGGGATCGAGCCGTTTTCTCCCAAACCTATGAGCTTGCGGCCTTCGTATATCCCCTTGAGGTTTTGGAAAGAAGAGATTAGGGAACCGTGATTTTTTTCATCTGGCCAGTAGTAAAAATCCCTGACTACGATATCAACATACTCATCTCCCGGATACCATTCAAGCGCCTCCGCGCCCTCTTCGCACGTCCATACCCATATCAGATTGTCAAGCCCGTGGTGATCCACCATTCTGTCGAACATCAACCGCCAGAGGCTTCTGTTTGGCATGGGCCCGTGGGCGCCCCACCAAAACCACCTGCCGGCAGCCTCGTGCAGCGGGCGCCAAAGGACGGGGATGCCCTTGTCGGCGAGCGTTTTCAGATAGCCGGCGACGATGTCTATGTCTCTCATGATATTTTGGTATTCATCACTATTGACGTTGAATACCTCGAAAGTCCCTGGATCGCTAAACGCCATTCTCAAATCAAAATTGGTATGCTCGGTATAAAACGCGCTTGATTCAGTTTCTTGATTGGGGTCTTTCCAGTGCCAGCAAAAAGTCGGTATGCCGCCTCTGTTAAAGAGCTCTTCGGCCATGGCCATTGCTGAACTGTTGTAGTCGCTGAACCATGATTCATCGGAGCGCAGCCCTGTGCCGTGGAAGAAGTCGAATCCGACAAGCGCGGGTATTTTGCCGGCGGATGAGTTCATTATGAAAGCTATCTCTTCCTGCGCTTCGAGCGTCGCGGCCATATTGCCCGTCATGACGCCGCTTATTATCCTTTTCTGAAAATTCTCACGTAAAAAGCCGTACACCTTGCGTGCGTTTTCCGACGAGTTTGGGGTGACGAGCGTGGAGCTGATGTTAAAAGGTGTTTCTTCGTGCGAAACTACTTCTATGTAATCAATATCAACCCATCCCCATGAACTCACAATCCCTATCACGTTGGGGCCGGCGGGGAGGTTCATTTTAGAGACAGCCAGCATCCTCTCAAAAGTCGGATTGGCGGGGCCGGTTTCTGCAAAAACTATTGAACCGGACGATGTCCCGTTGATAGAGAGATTTTGAGTTTTGGAACCGCCGTAAGTACTGGAATAGTTTATCCACATATCATAAAATCCGGCCGTGGCGATGTTAATGTCAAAAAAGAGGTTGCCGTCCCTCATCACCACGTATTCACCGCCGGAAGCCGCCGGGCTCGAAGCTACCGACGCGTTCTGATCTGCGCCCGCGTTATCAAGCCTTGCGTCCTGCGCCTCGTATCGAACCGGATTGGCAAAAGCCGACCCCGCCGCCAACATTGATACCGCGAAAATCATTGCGAAAAATTTGCGTGTCATACACATCCTCCTTGGTTTATGTTATGGTTTTGTTTGTTTCGAATATTGCGGGCGAACGCTGTTCGCTCCTGCAAAAGGTTCTGCAATTCCATTAATCGTGCACCATAATCGCCATCCAGGCCAGCGTATCGTATCCGCTGTCCTTTAACAGGTTGATCATGCTTACCATAAACTGCCTGTTGTGTATCACGACTTTCGAGAATGCCTGAATCAGGCGGAAAACAACATCGTCGGTCAACCCCTTGTTGTAGGCGGCCATCCCGTTTATATGGAGTTTTACCATGCTGTACAGCACGCACAGGTGCAGGTAGGAGTCCCAGCACGTTTCGCCGCTTCCAAACGGCATCATGCGCATGAAAAACTCGTTTACTAAAAAGTTTTCCAGTACATAATCTTTTTCCTTCATATAGGGCGACACGTAGTTTTCGCGGTTTTCGATGAATTTTTTGAGTATGTCGTCTATGGGCGTATCCACGAAGCATTCGAGGCCAGCGAGCGTCTCCTTGACACACTCCATGTAGCCGCCGCTCCCGGTGAGTTTCATCCTTTTGAGCCGCTCGTCCGTCAGCTCCTTGGTGAGGCGCATCTGTATCTGAAAATTGTTTTCCACGAGGTCGAGGCTGGGCTTGAGCCCCCCGTTTTCTATCTCCGCGCTGAACGTTTCGAGCATGGCGGGGATATCTTCCACGCGGGCGGCCTTGTCGAGTTCATCTATTTTCTGGTAAAGTATGCCGAGGATGATGAGCCGCTGGCCGAGCGGGTAGAGGCGGTTTTGCAGTATCGACAGGCAGTAGAGGCGTATGTCCCAAAAAAACTTCGCGGGTTTTGCGGCAAATTTTGTGTGGCTCGAATCCAGTGACGGGACGCGGGCGGGGATGCGGCTCGCGCTTTGGCTCTCCTCGATTGTTTCAAAAACGATCCCGTCGCGGTTCGTGAGCGCCATCCGCACCACTTCGGGGCAGGACATGGTGGCGCTGCGTTCGAGCTTTTTGTCTACCATATTGTATACGCGCGGGTAGAGGGCGCACACGTCGCACAGGTTTTCGTAGCCGATCCTGTTTTGGACGTGGCAAAATTTGTCGCCGGTCAGGAACACGCACCCGCCGCCGACTTTCAGGCGAAATATCGCGTACTGCTGGTCGCTCGCGTCCTTGCCCTTGAAGCGCTTGATAACTTTGTCAAACGCCGGCTTTAGCTCGGCGTCTTTACTGTTTCTGTATTTGAGGTAGGTTTTCTTGTCTACAAATATGTTCCAAGACCCCTCGCAGCAGTTATCCTCGCATGCCCCGCCTATACAGACGAAACGGCTCATGTAGGCGGGTTGTAAAATATTTCTTTTTTTCGCTGGCATTTTTTGCTGCCTTTTGCATGAATGGTGTTGACGGTGAGTACTTAATTACATATACAGTAAAAATATTTTTCGGCGGGGGAAAAGTCAAAAGATATTTTTTTTTGCATTTTGACGCATTTTTTATTATATTAATATTAGTACCGTAACCCTAAAAGGAGGTATTCCATGAACATATCGCCAACATCAACACTGGCGCAAACGCCCGCCGCCAACACTCAGGACCTCAGGTCCCGGCAAGCGGAAATGGCGACTCAAGCCCAAAACCCTGCCCAGGCGCCGGTAAACGCCAGGCCGACAGGGGCGGAAACGAGGGCGGAGCAGCAGCCGGTCAGAGTAGCCTCAACAACAGACCGTTACGAATCCGGGACGAGGGAAGCGGCGGGGACCGCGGCGTACGGCGCCGGGGCGATGGCCCAGCAGCCGACCGCGGACAGGAACGCTTACGACGCAAACGCGCGGTCGGCCAGGACGCAAGCCGATGTAGCGGGTGCGGCTGTCGATCTTATGGGGTAAAAAGCCGCTCCGTCTCCGCGAGTATCCCGCGGAACATCTCCGCGTCTTCGAGAATATCGGCGACGCGCAGGTCGTCCCGCCCCGACTGCCTGACCCCGTCGGTATCGCCGGGGCCACGGTTGCGCAGGTCCCATTCGGCGATTTTAAAGCCGTCCATGGTGGAGCAGAAGTATTTTAGCCTTTCGAGAGTATCTTCGTTTTGAAGAGCACTGGCGCCGGAAGCGTCGGTGCCGGGCAGAAGAAAGCAGTACGACGCGGCGTCGCCCCGGCCAACGCGGCCGCGTATCTGGTGAAGCTGCGCGAGGCCGAAAAGTTCAGGGTTTTCAATCACCATAACCGTGGCGTTGGGGATGTCGATGCCAACTTCGATGATAGTGGTCGCCGCTAGAACGCCCGGCGGGCCGTTGCGAAACGCGTCTATTGCCGCCTCGCGCTCGCTGTGGGACATTTGGCCGTGCAGTTTGTGAACGGGGGCGGCCGCAAGCGGGCCCTGTTGTAATTTTTCGACGACGGAGTCCACGGTTTTTATTGAGACAGATTCCTCCTGTTCAATCCTCGGGGCGATGTAGAACGCGCGGTTGCCGGCGGTTATCTGTTCGAGGATGAAGTTTTCCATGCCGGCGCGCTTGGCGTCGGGGACGACGTGCGTCGATACCGGCGCGCGGCCGGACCTTGAAGTTATTTCCACAATGCCAAGGTCGCCGTAGAGCGTTTTTGCCAGCGTTTGGGGGATGGGCGTGGCGCTCATCAGTAAAAAATCGCTTGCCGGGCCTTTCTCTTGAAGCGTCAGCCGCTGCGCGGCGCCGAACTTGTGCTGCTCGTCGATTATCACCATCCCCAAATTGCCGAACTTTACGGACGGCATGAAGAGCGCGTGCGTGCCGACGACGAACCGCAGCTCTCCGGTGACGAGCCCCCTGACCGCCTCCCTTTTCTCCGCCGAATCGCCCGCGCCGATGTAGCCGGCCTTGAACCCCAATTCAGCCATGTATTTCTCGATGACCGCCATAGTCTGTTTCGCCAGCACCTCGGTGGGCGCCATCCACGCGACCTGCCGGCCGCGGTTGAGCGCGGGCAGGGCCGCGAAGAGCGCGGTGACGGTTTTGCCCGACCCGACGTCGCCCTGCAAAAGCCTGTGCATCCTCTCCGGCTTCGCGGCGTCGCCGTACAAAATCTCCACCGCCCGCTCCTGCGATTCGGTAAGCGTAAACGGCAGGAGCGCCCGCAGCTTCGCGTCCAGCTCCCCGGGAACCATCGCGTATCCGGGCAGCGCGAACTTTTTCCTGTTCCAGCGCAGGTTTAGCGCGAGTTTGTAAAGCTCCTCGTATTTCAAACGTTTTTTATAAGCGTCGAGCGTCGACAGGTCTTCCGGCTGATGAATATTGCGCAGGCATTTTTCAAGCGGCGGAAAATCGTGATTTTTCTCAATAGCGGCGGGCAGCGTCCGCGGGTAGCTATCCGGCTCAATATTTTCAAACGCCCACTCCACCGACTTGCGAATCAGGTTCTGGTTGATGCCCGCCTCCCGCATCGGCTCCTTGATGGAGTAAAATGCGAGGATCGGTTTGACGCCGCCGCCGTCGGAATCTTTGGGGATTTTTTCGAGTACCGGGTGGTACATCAGGAGTTTTTCGTTGCTGTTAAGCACCTTGCCGGTAAGGAGGAGCGTTTCTCCGGGCGCTATCGTCATCGACCTGACATACCATATCACGTCAATTGTCCCGCCGCTGTCATCCCTGACCGTCGCCCTGAACCGCGCCCGCCCGGCATATTCGGTCCGCGCCCTTTCAACGGTGCCGAGAACGGTGACGGCGGCGTCCCCGAAATTCCCCGCGTCGCTGATGCTAACGCGGTTTGATCTGTCGATATATTTCGCAGGAAAATAGTAGAGCAGGCACCCCACGGTAGTGATACCGGCAGCTTCCAACGCGCTTAACCGCTTTGGGCCAAGCCCGGGGATTCTCCGCAGGGGGGTCAGGAAGTCGGTTTGCGACATTGACCCCAATCCCCCCTGCGTTGCTATTTCACAATCGGCCACTTTTTGTGCCAGCGCGCCAAAACGTGGGTGGCTATGAAGATGGTGGAATAGGGGCCTACGGCTATGCCTATTGTCAGGGCGAGGGCGAAGTCCTTTATGGAGTCGCTGCCAAGCATATAGAGGACGACTACCGTGAACAGGGTGGTCCCGGTGGTTATGACGGTGCGGGACAGGGTCTGGTTGACGCCCACGTTGACGGCGTCCTCGAATTTTCTGCCGCGCAGGCCGTTTTTCAGATTTTCGCGGATGCGGTCAAAAACCACGATCGTGTCGTTCAGCGAGTAACCGATGACCATCATCACCGCGGCGAGAAACGACAGGGTGAGTTCTATTTTGAACATCGCGAATACGCCCACCACAACCAGCACGTTGTGGAACAGCGGGATTACCGAGGCCACGGCGTAGGAGGGCTTGAAGCGTATACCGATGTACACTAATATCGCGAGAAGCGCCAAAAGCGACGATATGACAGCGTCGCGCCTCAGCTCGCCGCCGATTTTTGGGCCGACGCTCTCGGTCCGCAGAACGTTAAAACCGTTGCCGGGCAGGGCGCTTACCAGAGCGGCGGTAATAGAGTCGCTGACGTTAACGCCCTCCTCCTGGTTGCGCACGGTTATCTGTATCTCGTTGCTGTCGGCTATGCCGATAGTCTTGATCTCCGGCTGGCCGAATCCGAGCGCGCCTACGGCGTTTCTGATGTTGTTGAGTTCGTCGCGCACAGGCTGCTCAAACTTTATCTGCACGGTCGTCCCGCCGGCGAAGTCGATTGACCAGTTGAACCCGCCGTGGACAAAGACCGAGGCGATTGAGCCCACTATAAATACCAGCGACACGACGATCGCCGTCTTGGAGTGACGCAAGAATTCATACTTGGTGTTCTTGAAAATCTGCAACATTTTTTTTCCCTTATCGTTTGTGATATAGCGGGCGGACGGTGCCGTCCGCCACTACGTTATAGTAAAAATTATATACTGATTTTTGTCCGTTTCTGGAAAATTGCCGTCATAAACAGCCTCGACACAAAGAGCGCCGTAAAGAGCGACGCCGTAATACCTATTATGAGCGTAACGGCGAAACCGCGAATCGGGCCGGTGCCCTTCCACATCAGGATAAAGCCGACGAGGATGGTCGTAAGGTTCGAGTCCAAAATCGCCGACAGGGCGTTATGGTATCCCTGATCAATCGCGCTGCGCACCGTCCGCCCCTGGGAAAGCTCCTCCCTCACGCGCTCCAAAATGAGCACGTTGGCGTCTATCCCCATACCTATGAGGAGTATGAGGCCGGCAATGCCGGGCAGCGTAAGCGTGGCCTGGGCGGCCGCCATCACCGCGAGCACCACGAGCATGTTTATCAAAAGGGCGAAGAGCGCGATAAGGCCGCTTACCTTATAGTAAATGAGCATGAACAGTATGATAAGCGTCGTTCCGATAACCCCCGCCATAATCCCCTTCTCAATGGCGTCCTGGCCGAGCGACGGGCCGACCGTGCGCTCTTCGGCAATCCTGACAGGCGCCGGAAGCGCGCCAGCGCGCAGGATGATAGCGAGCGCCCTCGCCTCTTCCATCGTAAAACTGCCCGTAATCTCCGCCCGCCCGCCGGATATCCTCGACGCTATGCGCGGCGCGGAATAGACGGTGGAGTCGAGGACAATGGCAAGCTGCCTGTTTATGTTATGGCTCGTGACGGTAGTGAAGCGCCGTGCGCCGGCCGCGTTCATCTCAATGTCAACCTTCGCCCGGCCTGCGCTCATCCCGCTTTGATTGATGGTGGCCGTGGCGTTCTTTATGACGTCGCCCTTCATCTCCGGCGCCGCCTTTACATAGTATAAAAACCTGTAATTTATGGACGACCTCTCGGGCGTAACGGTCTCGTTGCTCCACAAAAACACGTTGCCGCCAAGCCCCGCGCGGTCAAGCGCCCTGCGGACGTCGTCGCGCCGGAGATACTCGTTTACACGCCGTACATTTTCCGTCCTCACAACCGCCATTTCGCCCATGTACTCAATCATTGAACGGAAAGTCCCTGCCGTCTCGAATATGTCGGCCGTCCTCTCTTCGTCGTCACGTCCGCTCACGGTGTTTTCGATGATGTTCAGGGCGCGCTCGCGCATCGCGTCGTCGCGCACGAGGTTGAATTCGAGCTGGGCGGTCTTGCCTATCACATCCTTGGCGACCCGTTCGTCCTTAATGCCCGGCAGCTCCACGATTATCCGGTCGTGGCCCTGCTTCTGCAAGCTGGGTTCCGCGACGCCGAGCTGGTTGATACGGTTTTCGATGATGGCGTAAGCCCTGTCGATAACGTCCCTGTCGTTCGCTTCAAGGTTTGAGCGGTCGATTTCAAGCACGAGGCGCATACCCCCCTGCAAGTCGAGCCCGAGGTTCAGGATACGCTTGAGCGAAGCGGGGTTATTCATGCGGATCTCCTCCTGCTCCGCTTCCGACTTGGAGTAAAACTGGATTGACGGCACGAGGAAATATACCGTCAGCGCCACAACAGCGGCGACAAGGCCGAAACGCAGACCAATGTTCTTCATAATATAGCAAAAGCCCTTTCTGTTTAAAACATAGCAAGAACCATAAAATATATTATGTCGCAGGGAGACGCAAGTTTTTTTTATAAGATTTTTAAAACCAAAATAATAAAGTCAAATTAACCCTTCCTCTCTCCGCATAAATTATTTTCCTAGTTCATAATTACATACAACCGAAACAAACCGGACAAACAAACTCTCTAGGAGAGCCAATGAAGAAAAAACATATTATTGTACTCGCCATCCTGACGCTAACCGCCATCGGCGGGTTCACCGCGTTCCGCTCCTTCACGGGGGGGGAAAGCGCCGCGCCTGCCAGCGCGGGTTCCGGGCGCGGCGGGATGGGCGGGCCGGTGCCGGTTGAAGTCGCGGAGGTCGGGCTGCGGCAGATGGTCGAGGTGCGGGAGTTCACGGGGACGGTCGCGGCATCCTACACTTACGTCATATCGGCAAAAATCCCCGGGCGGCTCATGAATATCAACAAGCGGATAGGCGATCCGGTGCGGGCCAACGAGATCGTCGGAAACATCGACCGCACACACTTCCGCAACGTGCTCGACGAGGTGCAGGCGCAGATACGGGTCAGCGAGGCGTCGCTTGAGGAGGCCCGGGCGCAGCTCGCGCACACGGAGCGGGAGTTGGGGCGCACGCAGGGGCTCGTTGACAAGGGGATTGCGGCGCAGGCGGAGCTCGACGGATTGCAGACGCAGCTCGAAACCCAGCGGTCGCGCTACCAGCTCGCCAAGGCGCAGATCGAGCAGCGCCAGATACTGCTCAACCAGGCGCAGACAAGCTACGACTATACGCAGGTGCGCGCGCCCGAGCGGGGCCTCGTCGCCCAGCGGCACGTAGACGGCGGGACGCTCATGTCGGTCGGGATGCCGATACTTACGGTGGTGGGGCTCGACACGGTGTTTGTGGAATTAGCGGTCACGGAGCGGGACTATCAGAAACTTTCACCCGGCAAAATGGCGGTTGTGACAACCGACGCGATTCCCGGGCGGACATTTGAGGGGGTAGTGCACCGCATGGCGCCGTTTTTTCAGGCCGCCTCGCGCACGGCGGTCGTGGAGATCGCGCTGCGCAACAGGGATCACCTGCTCAAACCCGGGATGTTCGCGAGGATAAACATAACGCTCAGCGAGGAAGACGCCGCGCGCGCGGTGCCGGCAACAGCGCTTATTGAGCGCGACGGACGGTACTCGGTGTTCGTAGTGAGCGACTCTGCGACGGCCAAGCGCGTGCCCGTAGAGGTCGGAATCAAGGACGACGGCTACGCGCAAATACTGTCGCCAGCGGATCTCGACGGCCCGATCGTCACGCTCGGACAGCACCTGCTAAGAGACGGTTCGCGGGTGGTTATCCCGGCGAGGTCTTAACTTATGGATAACAAGTCACTCGCTTCGCTCCCCGTCCGCCGGCCGGTATTAACTACTGTTATCTTTCTCATGATAATGGTGATAGGGCTGTTTTCGCTTACGCGGCTGCCTATCGACCTCATGCCGGAAATCACGATGCCGACCGTTACCGTTATCACTACTTATGACGGCGCGGGGCCTCTCGAAATTGAGGAGTTAGTGTCGCGCCCAATCGAGGCCTCGCTATCGGCGTTGCAGGGGATTGAGGAGATTACGTCGACATCCACAGAGGGGCGCAGCACCGTCCGCGTCACGTTTCCGTGGGGGACGGATCAGGACGCGGCGATAAACGACATGCGCGACCGGATAGACCGCGTGATGGCCGTGCTCCCGGATGGGGTCGACAGGCCGATGATCCGCAGGTTCGACGTGTCGGCCATGCCCATCATGATACTCGGCGTAATGGGCGAGGGCAAGGACATGGCCGAGCTTCAGCAGATTTTGGAAGACCAGGTGCAGTACCGGCTCGAGCGCGTCCCCGGGGTGGCGACGGTCGACATACGCGGTGGGCGGCGGCGGCAGATTCAGGTCGCGCTGCGGGCGGCGAGCATGGAGGCGTACGGGATATCGACCGACATGGTGGTGTCCGCGCTGCGGCGGGAAAACAGGAACGTGCCAGCGGGGTCGGTCATCGCGGGCAACCGCGATATAATGATCCGCACGCTCGCCGAGTATACGGGGGTGGAGGACGTCTACGGCACGGTGGTGGCGGTTAAAGACGGCGTGCCGGTGCGAATCAGCGACATCGCGGAGGTGTTCGACGGGTTCGAGGAGATACGGTCGCTCGTGCGGATTAACGGGCAGCCGGGGATAAGGCTCTCCGTGAGCAAGCAGTCGGGCAGCAACACGGTGGCGGTGGCGCAGGGGGTGGAGCGGGAGATAAACCGGATTCACCAGGACATTCCCGAGCTCGAAATTCTGACGCTCATCGACAACGCGAAGTACGTGGAGCGCGCGATGATGTCGGTTACGCAGGCGCTGCTTTTGGGGGGGGCGATAGCGATATTCGTGCTGATGCTGTTTTTGAGGAATATCTCCACTACGGTGATAATAAGCGTCTCGATACCTATATCGATAGTGGCGACTTTCGCGCTGGTTTATTTCGCGGGGTTTACGCTTAACATGATGACGTTCGGCGGGCTGGCGCTGGGGATCGGTATGTTGCTCGACAACGCCATTGTCGTTCTTGACAATATTTTTCACAAGCGGGAACAAGGGATGGAGGCCAAGGAGGGCGCGGTGCGCGGCACAAGCGAGGTGCTGTCGGCGGTCATCGCGAGCACCATCACCACGCTCGTAGTGTTCATACCTGTCATATTCATGCGCGGGATGTCGGGCATAATGTTCCAGTCGCTCGCGTTTGTGGTCGGTTTCTCGCTTGTCTGCTCACTTCTCGTAGCGATAACGCTTGTGCCGATGCTGTCGTCGCGCTATTTGAGCACGAAGAGCCTGAACCGCCCCATCGGGGACAAGTCCCCGATTGGGCGGGTTTTCAACGCGTCGGAGAAATTTTACGTGGCGATCGAGCGGCGGTACCGGCGGATAATCCGCTGGTCTCTGCGCAACCGCGCGACCGTTATCGTCTCGATAGCGCTCATGTTCGTCCTGTCGCTGCTCGCGCTGCCGACGGTGGGCGTCGACCTTGTGCCGGCCACAGACGAGAGCGACGTGCGGATAAATTTGGAGATGGAGATCGGGACAAAACTCGACAGGCTTGATGAAACTGTGAAGCTGGTTG
>JAITFQ010000161.1 GCA_031281225.1 Chitinispirillales bacterium | reverse complement strand
AAGTCCGCCAAATTCACCCCCTACTGGAGTATGACCGGAATTCCGTCGTTTTTGCTGAAATATTTGCAAATGAAGAGTAGCGATATCGTCAAAATAGAAGAGGCGCAGATGAAAGCGGGCAGTTTTGCTGATTACAGAGACAACACAATTACGTTGTTCCCGCTCCTCTATCAAGCCGGGTATCTGACTATTACGGACTACGACGAGAGAACCGGAATCTATAAACTGAACTACCCGAATATCGAAGTCCGTCAAACATTCGCCGAGTTTCTATCGGGCAATTACTCCAAATCGCGGGGTATTATAGACGAATCGATCTCAACCAAATTTATAGACTCCCTGCTGACCGGAAAAATAGACGACTTCATGAACCTGCTCAAAATGTACCTCCAAAGGGTTGACTACTCCCTGAGCAGCCAAATCACAGAGTTCTATTTCGAGTTCGCCGTATCCAACATAATCAACATGCTCGGTTTAGTCTGCGTCAACGAAGTCCACACCGCGAACGGGCGGATGGACTCGGTAATCCATGCGGGGGAATATATCCATATAATTGAGTTTAAGGTAGACAAACCGGTAGAAGACGCGCTGTGGCAGATAGAAGAAAAAGACTACGGTCTGATTTACGCCGACAGCGGGAAAAAAATCGTGAAAGTCGGCGTGGTTTTCAGCAGGGAGGCGCGGAATATTTTGGAGTGGGGGACGGGGTGAAAAAACATCAAAAAAAGTCTACCGTTCCGCGTCCTGCGATTGAAGACTTGGATGTTGTACTGGGTGACGGCGAGAGTTATACTGTTGAATTTAAGGAAAGCGCCGATAAAGCGAAGTGATATTATTGATTTTTTGCAGGCCGAAGGCAGGGTTATATACGATTCCATGATCAATGAAAAATATTCGGTAGCGGATAATTTTAACGAAGTGGAATATAAAAAATATCTCTTGAAATCCGGTATTAGCGATGTGCTTCCACGCGAATCGGTTCTCAAAAACTTGGGTTGCGCCGAAATCACAAGCAACGGCAACCTTTCGTACACAAACGCTGGCCTGTTGTTTTTCAGGGATAACACCCCTTACAATCTGATGGGCTTATTTTGACAGGTGGTTATGACTGAAAAAACCAAGCATTACTTTGGGGACAGGGGCTCCGCTCCCGCTTACCATCCGATGCAACAATTACACCCGTAACCAAATACGTTCCCACAACCACCGAATGACCTCTCCTGTCGGTCAAATCCCACACCCCAACCTCCTGACTTTGACTATGCGTCACCCATTTGAGATTTCCAGAAAGTGTCGTCAAATAATACCGCGATCAATTCGTCTTTTTACGTATAAACATTAAAAAAATATACATTCTGCCGCCTTGCGTCACCCAAAAAAAATGACGCAAAACGCATAAGTGCTTGAAATACATAAACTTATATTTTCAAAAAAAATAAGTGTCAAAGTCTGGAAAAGAGGACTTAATTTGGAATTAACTTAAACTTTGTGCGCGGGGGCGCATTTGTAGATGTGACAAAGTATTGATACCTATAGCGCGGAAGAAACAGGGGAATATATATATATAAAAGTGGTGCAGGCACATCTTGTCTCTTAGCAGGTTATGACGTTTCACTTCCATCGGTTGGCGCTTCTCAACAACTTTTAACAATGGTCCCAGCCGCGCGGCGGTAACTCTTCCATCCCGCCGTAGCCCTCTATAAACATACCGGAATATTTCGACGTGAAAAATCCTAATCGTGTGATGTTGACGGTATTGATGATACCGCGCGGGTCGAACGACGGGGCGCAGGACAGCAGCAGTTCGTATTCCTCGCCGCCGTGATAAAACCAGTCTTGCCAATCCCAGTCTAATTCATCCGCCAATTCCACCATATCCGGTGATGATACCAATCCGCGTTCAAAGATAAATCCTAACCCGTTATCAAAACATAGAGTTCCCACATCCTTCGACAACCCATCTGACAGGTCCATCATCCCACTTACCGGCCCGCAGGCGGCAAGTATTCTCGCTTCGTTGACCCTTGGGGTTGGGCGTATATGCAAATCAACCAACCGCTGATACCGCTCCAAAACCCCCGCACGCCCCCATTTCGCCAAAGCCGCCAGCCCTGCCGCACTCCCCCCGGGCGTTCCGGTGACCCAAAGCGCGTCGCCGTCGGAGATTCCGGTGCGTTTGGCAACTTTGTCGCCGGGTGACAAAGATCCGATAAGTGTTATACCGACGGTCCAGACCGCGCCGCCCGACAAATCCCCCCCGACGATCGGAAAATTCCATTCACTGCACGCCTGCGTGAATCCGGTATAAATTTTTTCAATTGCCCCGTTGACATCCTCCCCTCCGCCTTTCGGAAAAACCAGTTGCACCACCGCACTATCCGGTGTCGCCCCCATAGCCGCGCAATCGCTCAAGTTGCTGACCATGGCGCGGTAGCCGATCTCTTCAAAGGTCATCGTGTCTAGTGTAAAGTGGACATTTTCGACAGATATATCCGCGGTAATAATAAGCCGTTCGCCAGCTTTGTTGATCCTGACCGCCGCGTCGTCGCCTATCGCCACCTCATACGAGGAATTTACATCGGGCAATATTTGTTGTATTTTACGGATTAACCGATATTCATTTGATGGAAATTTTTGGGTGTCAAGCATAATATCATCTGTTAACACGGGCGGCAGGCTGCCGCCCCCTCGGGGTAATTGTTAAAATTAGCGCGGGATTGCGTACAGTTCAAAATCCCTGCAACCCACAACACCTTGTACAAACCGGCATCAACCCTTTCTTCATCTCTCTCCTGAACCTCTTAAACTCCTCCCCGTTCCAAATATCATAAAACCCCTGCTCGTTGATATTCCCCGCGGTAAAATCCTGATAGTCCCTGCATGGCGTAACCCGCCCGTCCGGCGACACTTCGGCCACGTAATATATACTTTCACATTTCGGATACCCGCAGTGCCATGAGTGGTCGCTGTAATAGCGCCGTATCTCCTTCTCCGTCTCAATGCCCGGTATAAACTGCGGAATGCAAACCTTCCCTTTCGACATTGTCTTAATTTCTTTAATCTGCTCCGCGGTAACCTTGGGGTCGACGTCATTAAAGCAACTTTTCAGGTATCCCTCGTAATTCTTCGGCTTGCATCCAAACCGCGTCTCAAAAATCTTCTCGTGCATCTCCGCACGCTGCGGCGTGATGAACCACCCGAAGTAGTAAGGGTGCAGTTGCGCTTTGTCAAAAACCAGTTTGTGTATTTCAGTTAGCCGCGCGTAGTTACTGTTTGATATGACGGTTATCGGTATCACCATTGGGAATTTTAATTTCTTCCGCGCTTTTATTTCCTTGACCTTTTCCATTACCGCCATCGTCCGCTCAAAATTGTCCGACACCCCGCCCCCCGCCGGCGCGCGCATTACGTTTTGAGATTCGGAATCCCATCCGTCGAGGCTCAAAAAAAGTATCGACAAGGCCCCGGTAGCGATGATATCTTCAATTACGCGGTCGAGGTCTTGCGCGTTTGTCACGATTGATCCGCGCAGTTTGTGCTTGGCGAGCTCTTCAAAGAAGGGCACGAGCGGCCTCCACATCGTCGGCTCGCCGCCCCATACGTAGTAGAAGGGTTTATCCCGCCGCGTTTCGAATATTACGCGCTTCACGACGTCAAAATCAAGCTGGCCGAGCTTTTCCCCGCGTTCCAGTTTTTTGCGCAGGTGCCCGTTTTCCCCCCATTGCCCGCACGACCCGCACCGCAGGTTGCACGCTTCGTTGACGCGTAGCGAAATCTGCCCGACGGGCACATCCTTGTCCGGGTTTTTGGGAAAGAAATATTTACGAATTTGCTGCAACGCCATACGGGGCGTTTGCGGGTCGGTGATTGCCGCGGGGATCACCCAATTGGTGACAAACCTGCCCGGCAGGAGGGCTTTTCCGTTAAGTTTTGTCATAGTTATCTGATTCTTCGGTTAAAGAATCAAATATAATCGAAAGGCCATGCAAAAATCAAGTGTTTTTTAAGAAAGATTTTGGACTGCAAAATTATTTATCTCCCGCCTGACAATAATATATATTTCATAGTATATGAAAATCATCTCAATTTTAAATCATAAGGGCGGTGTGGGCAAAACCACATTTACGGGGAGCGTCGCGCAGGCGCTGGCGCTTACCGGATACCGCGTGCTGGCTATTGACAATGACAGCCAGCATAATCTGTCGTCGCTTCTGAACACCGGTGTAAGGCAGCCCAATATCCTCGATGTTTATAGGGCAGCGGACGGCGCTGCGCCAAAACTGTTTCTAGGAGCGGTTGTGAAAACGGGGCTACCCAACTTGCATATTGTTACGTCCTGCGGCGGCCTGATTGACGGGGCGGTGGGGGATGTGTATCACTTAAAACATACAATTGAAACTTGCGGGCTTGAGCGGTATTACGATTTTGTATTAATCGACAACGCTCCGGGGCTCGACAAGCTGCAAGCGGCGGCGGTGAACGCGTGCCACGAAGTTTTCGTGCCGACCGAGTTGCGCCAATTCGCGGTCGACGGACTTGTGGAGATGGAGCGGACGCTAAAAAACCGCTGCCCGTACGGCGGGCGCGTCACTAGGATAATCCCGAACTTTTACCGGAACATCCGCCGCCACAACACGTTTCTTGCGGCGCTCAATACGATGTTTCCGGGTCGGGTCGCGTCTACCTGTATCCCCGTTGATCCGGTGTTTGACGAGGTTGTAACCGAGGGAAAAATTTTGTTTTTGCATAGGCTTTACTCCAAGGGCGCCGCCTCCTACATTAAACTTGTGCACGAACTTTTTATGCTCGACGAGGAAAACGTGTGGGATTCGATGTCAAACAAGCGTAACGAGCATATACGTGAACAGGCAAGAGAAAGATTTTTCCGCCGGGCCGGCAGTTGGCCGCCCATAGTGGCGCAAGATGAAGAGGAGGGCGATGAGCATGAATAACGAACGCGCGGGCGATCAGGTTTTTACAAATATTGATCAAGCGCTCGCGGGAAAAATAATTTCCCGATCGAAAGAAAACAGCGGCGCGGCGGAACCGGTGTCTAGCGATGCCGGTAATCCGGCGGCAACGGATATTACCGTTGATGCAGGCACAGGCAGGTTAAACCGCCGCTGGGACGATGCCACCGCGAACGGATTAATCCCCAGCGGAAGCGGCAATCCGCAGCCACCGCCCCGCAATGCCCCGCAGCCAGACGGCAAATCAATACCCGTTATCAGGACAGTTGCGGCGATAGCGGCAGTGCTGTTTTTGTTGATATGGATACTCAAACGCAACGGGGGCGAGCGATAAAAAAATGGTTAACCGCTGGAATGGCGCCGACGAGCGAAGATACCTGTCGCAACACAGCCACCCTCAAAACAGCCCGGAAAATGACCTGTTGCTGCAAGCTTATGCCACCGTGCTTTTAGGCGCGGAAAATGATTTGACGATGCACGGCGGCGGAAATACGTCTGTTAAAAAAAATGTTACTGACGGGGCGGGCAAGGAGAGACGCGCGCTATTCGTAAAATCTTCCGGAACCCCCCTGAGTTCGTTTATCCCCGAATATTTTGTCGCGATGGATTTAGATTTTTTGGAGGAGGCAGGACAGCGCGAAGGGATCGACGACGAAACAATGTCGCGGGAATTCATGTGTCGCCAGCTTTGGCAAAGCGGCAGGCTGCCGTCAATAGAGTCGCTCATGCACGCTCTAATCCCCGCAAAATTTGTCGATCATACGCACCCCGCCGCCATACTAAAAATTGTCAACAGGTTGGGCGGCCGCGAACTTTTAAAGCGGCGTTTCGGCGATAAACTGGCGGTCATACCATACGCAAGAGTAGGGTTTGACCTCGCGAAGGCAGTATCGGGAGCGGTGCGGCAAAACAGCGGTTGCAAAGGCGTTGTCATGGCACACCACGGTCTGATAACCTGGGGCGAAAACGCGCGGGGGGCGTACGAAACGGCGATTGATATTATCACAGAAGCCGAAAGTTTTTTGGCTGAAATTTTTGTCGGGCCGATAGCGCGGGGGGAAGAAATATCGGTTGGCTTATCAATACGTAATTATGAGTTGATAGCTCCGATCATAAAAATTTGTCTGTCGCAAAAATTGCGTATGTTACAAAAATCACAGGGTGTTGACAATGCTGTCAACGATATATCGCTCACATTAATAAACGCTCCCGACATCTTGGGATTAATCAATTCCCCCGATGGTAAACGCATAATTTCAAATTCCCCCATGACCCCCGACTACCCAATGCACACGCGGATATTGCCGTTGTGGATTGATGGCGTTGACACCGGCGGCGCGCCGGAAAAAATATTGTCAACCCTCACCGCATTAGTTGACAAACACGTCAGCGGTTATGAAAACCACATAAAAAATTTAGGGATAGCTGGCATTCCTCCTGCCGACCTCCTGCCCCATGCCCTCATCCACCCGCAGGCCGGCGTTATATGCTTGGGTGTCGATACCCACTCCGCCCAAAGAACCGCCGATTTTACCCGCCAGGCGTTCTCAATCAGGCAAGCGATAGCGGAAACGGGGGGGGCGTACGAGAGCCTGCCGGATAAATTTTTATTTGAGATGCGTTACAGAGGTTATCGGCGGGCGCATTAATTATATTCTGAACTATGGAAAACCGACTCAATCCCAACTCCAACCGGCGGTACCAGGTAGGCGCCGCGGGCGCAGCCAATCCCTACGACGGGCGGCTGACGGTTATGCCGGAAATTGGCGGCAAACTCGGGCCTAATGTCGTCCAAAGCCTTATCGGCGAGGGGGGCAGCGCCAGCGTTTTTGAGGTGTGGCATGAGGAGCTCGAGGTGATGCGCGCTGTAAAAATCATCAAGCACGGATATAGGGCCGACGCGCGCGAGCGGTTTTTCACCGAGGCGAAGATACTTGCCGACATACGCCACCCGAACATTATTGAGATCCACGACCTCGGCTATATAGACGACCATATCCCGTATCTAGAAATGGAGCTTGTGGACGGGGTGTCCATTAAGAACCTGATTACTGGCCGGGGCAGGATACCGTTTGCCGCAGCGCTCTCCGTAGCATATTTCATCTGTCAGGCACTACACTACGCCCATACCAAAGATTACACGCTCTACGGCAAAATTTACAGAGGGCTGATTCACAGGGACGTAAAGCCGGAAAACATCCTAATATCGCAGAGCGGCATCGTCAAGCTGATGGATTTCGGCATTGCCCGCCCGAGCGAAGTGAGCCTGCATACTGTCGGATCAAAGGTTATGGGCACGCTCGTCTACCTGAGTCCCGAGCAGTTGAACGGCCATCCGCTCGACCGTCGGAGCGATATTTTTTCTCTAGGAACGGTGTTGTACGAAATGATCATCGGCGCCCGCGCCTTCCCGCAAAAAACGCTCTCCGAACTCGCGCAAAAAAAGACCGCCGGCCTCTACCGCTCTCTTAACAGCTACGGCATGGACTTCCCCGCCCGCTTGGCATCCGCGATAGATAAATCGTTGCGCCTAAACCCCGAAGACCGCTACGGATGCGCCGCGGAGATGGGGTACGACATATACAGCACACTGAGAGAAATATCCGACATGTCCCCCCACGACATACTGTCAAACTACATGCGCGACCCAAACTCAATCCCCCATTGGACACCATCCGAACAGTCAAAACATAAACCGCAAAGAACAGACGCAGGCAGCGAAAAGAAAACCACCCCCTGGGCAATCATCGTTGCGGCCGCGGCCGGGGTTGCCATCAGCGGGTTGGTAATGCTGATATTTTTGTAATATTTCATTTCCCAAACGGCATCGCGCCAATTCTGATATATACTACCCCTCAAAAACCCACAACCACATCCAAAATTTTTTTCCCGTTACGCTCTACCCAACCGATTTGCGGCTTGCCGGCATTCTATTCCTTGTGAAAATCAAAAGTGAATAAATAGCCCACCGGTGTTATGACAGTGACGTCTCCAAATGCGCGAAATACGGTGGACTGCCACGAATGTATACTACGACGCGTTTGTCAATCCCCGACGCGGCGTTTTCGTTCCTCAATGGTGATGTAACGCTTGAACAGTTCCGAGGCGATGTAGTTTGATTGTACTGTCCAGAATTCGCCGTGGGTTGTCACCACGCCTATGGCTATCTGCTGAGTTTTGTCGTTCGGATTTCTCGCGAAGCCCACGAACCAGTCGACGCGGCCGAGGCCTAATTTGTTGACGTTTCCGGTCTTGCCGCCGTATTCGTATCTGCCGAACCTTGCCGAATCGCGCAGCGGGCGGAAGTGCCGGCGGGCGGTGCCGTAGTGGGTTACTTTTGTCATCAGGTTTCGCAGCTCCGCGGCGGTTTGCTCTCTGACGGCGCGCCTCCACGTTTGGGTTTCGCGGGTATAGACGACCGTATCCCTTCGCGCCGAGCGGACGCTGTCGACGATGGTCGGCCGGTGCATTACCCCGCCGTTGGAGGCGACGCCGGCGATAAGCGCGCCGAGGAGCGGCGACAGGGTAGTTTCGCGGTTGAACCCGGAGGCGAACTCCGCGATCGAAAAATCTGTGTCCGGCGAAAGCATCACGCTGACATCCACGTCAAGCTCAAAGGGGATCGTGTCGTGGAAGCCGAACTTTTTCCCAAAATTGACGACGATGTCTCTGTTGGTATTGAAGAGCGCGATTCGGGCGAACGCGGGGTTTACGGAGTAGGCAAACGCGTCTTGCAGGGTAATATCTTTCGACACTCTTAAATTTTCCTGCAACTGCGACCTGAAAAGCGTATGGTGGCCGCCGTAGTGCGGGATTGTTGTTCTCGCGTTCATTCTCCCGTGCTCGATTCCGGCCGCGGCGACTATCGTTTTGAATACGGACGCGGCGGGGAATATGCTTCTGAGGTAGAGGTCGCTGCCGTCGATCGTTTCGCCCTCGTTCGCGTAGGAGGCGAGCGCCAGCACCCTGCCTGTCGCGGGGTCGATCGCGGCGACGGCGCCGTATCGCGGCCTGTGGCGCCGCAGCAGGCTTTGCGCGTGTCTTTGTAATACGGTGTCGATACTTAGCGCCAGCGTCAAGGTATCTTTACCGCTCTCCCTGTTTCTGCCGCGGGCTCTGCTTTCTGTGTGGTCGACAATGATGGTTTGTTCCGGCAGGCCTATGTTGATCGGGTGTTCCCTGATGAGTTGGCGCAGGTCGTCAAACGTCATCCGGTAATCTAGGGTTTTTGAATTGTCGGCTGCCGGTTCATTGGCGCGGATATTTTTTTCACCCTCACCGTTACCGGAAACGCACGGGCCGCAGTATTTGATGATTACAATAACCAGCACCGCAGCGAGGACGACTCTAATCCTGCCTTTTTCGGGGATTTTTGATTTGCGCGGGCGGGGGTTTCCCGTCCCGCGCTGCTGCGGCATATCGTGAATATCCAATAGTTTAAATTTTTCGTTACTCACACTCAAAACCTGAAAGCTGTTTGCAAGAGCATATAGTTGTCGGCCACGAGCCTGCCGTTGTCGATATTCCATCCGTAGCGGTAGTCGAATATAAGCGACGCGCCGGCGGTAATCTCAAATCCGGCTCTGTAGCCCCAGTACATGAACGGGGTGCGGTCGAACAGCCAGGCTTTTTCGTCTGTCATACTGCCGTCTTTTTCAAACTTAAAATTGGCCGGGAGCCCGATATGGCTGTTTCTGATGTAGATTTCCGCAAGGTTGATTTTCGGGATACGGCTCATTACCGCGTCGCCGATTCCGGCCGACGCCTCATAGCGCTGATCTCTCGCGTCGTCTTTGCCAAGCATGTATTGATACGACCCGCCGACCCTGAAGAGGCTGAACACGTCCATTCCGGCGCTGCCGAAGACGCCGTTGAGGGAGACGTCGGGGAGGTATTCGCTCTTGTCCATGAGGAGCCCGCGCGAAAAGCGTTCGTCCAGGTAATATCTATCGAAAAATCCGTGGGTAAACCTGCCCTCGACCTTGCGGTATTCGAGGTTGCCCGAAAGCCTCCACACCCTGACCGCCACGCCCGGCGCGCCTATCCCCCACCCTCTCACGCTGTCGGCGCGGATGGCGGTCTGCCCGTATATGTCGACCCCTAAAAGCGGCGTGTTGATAATCGGCAGGCCGGCGTCAAATCCGTATACGGAAAAACCGCGGGTAGTACCGCGAATCGCATCTTCGTCGTCGAGCCTGTCGAGAACCTGATCCGCGTTTACCTCCTTGTGCCATTCGTATATCTCCCGATAGGCGTCAAAAAATTCCGTTTCGCCGTACATGTCGCGCATATCTCTAAGGATTGCGTCGTCTCCGTCAACCGTCCACCTTCTCGCCGGCGCGTGGGTATTTCTGTCGAGCGCGTAGGTCGCGCCCACCGTGAACCTGTCGAGCAGAAACATCCCCGTGGGCTTGAGCGGCCTGAACGCAAGGCGCGCAGCGTAAACCCCGCCGTCGTCGCTCATCTCGGCGAAGTCGGAAATCAGCGTTTGCAAGGATACCCCCATGTCGGAAATATCATTCAAGTAAAACTGCAAGCCGAGCAATTTTTCATCTGGATAGTTGAGCATATTTGTAAAGTTGTTCACGATTATGCCGTAGCCCAGCGTAACGTTCGACAGCCCGCCGAACTTGATAAACAGCGGGTCGGGTTCATGCCCATAGCGGATGTAACGGATTTTGCGAAAAATCGCTTCGGCGGCGTTGTCCTTAAAATCCCACCCTTTGTTTGAGACTTTGTTCTCGGAATCTATAAATAACTCAATGTCAAAGAACACCCCGAATCTCCAAATTGGCATGTCTATACCGAGCGCGAACCGTGTCCACGTCTCGCCATCCACGGTTGTCGCGCCGACGCTGAGCTCAAAGTCCGGCCTTGCGAATAGCGGGGTGTGGGCGGCGGCCGGCTTTTCGGCATGGCTTTGGTTTGTATCTTCATGACGGCCGGCCTGTTCCGATTCATTGGGTTCAAGTCCGGCATATTCGGCTTGTTCCAGCGGTTCAATTTCGGATGTTTCAACGGGCGCGGCGTCCTGCGGTAACGACGACGGCGGCGTTGACGGCTGTGTTACTGCGACCGTGGCAGCGGCTGTGACCGCAACGGCGGCGGCAGGCGCCGCCGCGGCCGCGGGCTCGCTCCGCTCTTCCGCCTTCACGCCCGACCATGATTCAAGCTGCTGGAGCCCCCTTTCGTTCAGTTCTCCCGAGACTAACCCGCCCGCGTTGTTGACGGTTCCAAACTGCCTTGCGCCTATCGTCACCGACTCGCCCTGCGCGGACGTCATCCGCATGTTGCCCCTGAGCACCGCGACTGTGGGCGCCCCCTGCGGCGTAGTCTTCACCGCGGCGGCGGTCCCTTCCGGGGTAAATAGGTATCCACTTGTCGATATGCTCACCTCCCGCAGTTCATGCGGCTGATTACGGTCAAGAAAAACCTGCCCGTCGGTAAGCGCGATATCAACCCCCGGCCCCTCGCCGAGAGCGAGAACCGACCCGCCCTTGACCAGAACTTTGGTGTTGCTTTCAAGCTGGATAGTAACATCCTGATTAGCGGGCGCGAACAGCGTGTCGCCGATAGCGACAGTTGAGTTTTCACTGAGGCGCTCCCTCTCCTCGGAAGCCGCCCGCCAAACCGTAAACTCACTCCCATCCGCAACAGTTATTTCAAATGACCGTGCGGCATCAGCCGCCTGAAACAAAGCCGCCGCAATCAACAAACCGCAAAACAAGGTATGTCTGATGTTCATAATTAAAAACTCCTGTGAAAATAATTATCCGATAATTAATATTTTTTCAAAATGTCGTGATGGCCGACATCAATTAACAGAATTATCTTGTTACCGTCAAAACGCCAAATTATTCGAATACTCATATTAACACTACTCTCGTAATAACTCGTGCCTCTTAATTTTTTGGTACGTAGGGAGGGATAGAATGGATCGTCCTCCATCATCGCAACCTTATTAAACACTAACGCTTTGTCAGTATCAGATAATTTATCAATCTCTTTATTAAACCCTTTTGTAGGGATTGTGGTATATTCAGCCAATTTTTATTCCCCACTCCGCAGCCATTTCAGCGGCTGTTTTGGGTACCAATTCACCGGTGGCGAGCTGCGCTCTGGCAATCTCTACCTCTTTATCCCATCGTTCAATGACTTCTTTGGGATACTCAACTTCCGGTAAATTCCGCGATTCCGTTTGCATAATGTTTTTTGTTCTTTGTTTTGTCAACATATCTACCTATCCCCCATCTGTTCTCTAACAGCCTGTGTTTCCTGGGCGTCGGGGCATCTGTCGAGGAGGTTGCCCCATACCATGTCCCGGCTTCTGATTTTTTCCTGCCTTTCGTAGGCGAGGCCTAACTTGTACAGCGACGCGCAGTTTTTCGCGGCGTCGGGACGGTTTCTTATGAAATCAAAGTAGGCTTTTTCGGCGGCTGCATAGTCCCTCTTCGCAAAGTGTGACTCGGCTATCCAGTACTCGGCGTCTACCGCAAAGGGGGAGTCGGAAAATTGGGTGATGAGGTCCTGAAACCCGCCGATCGCGATGTCGTACCTGCCGGCGTTAAAGTCGCCCATCGCTATCTCGAAAAGTTTTTCGATTTGGAGCTGGAGCTGGTTGGCGGCCTCGTCTTCCAGAGCGAGCCTGCGCTCCAGACGGCGGTGGACCTCCGCGGTCTGCTGGTCGAGCCTTGATATGCGGCTGTGGCTTTCGAGCAGGTTGCTCTCGATTGCGGATACCTTACGGTCGATCTGGTTAAAGCGCACGACCTGATCGGCGCGCAGCAGGCGCAGAATCTCGGCGATGGTCTTCTGCTCTTCGAGCAGTTTATTTTGCTCGGCGAGGAGCTTGTTTTGCTCCTCAATAAGCTGATTCTGCACGGCGGTCAGTTCCATTCTCAGGGTGTCCTGCACGCCTTTGAGCTCGGTTGTCCGTAAAATGGTTATTCTGGAACAGCCGGCAACGGAAAGCGCGGCCGCGGCGATTACGCAAACTGCGATTGTCTTGGTGATTTTCATCATTTCTTATCTCCTGTATCAAAATTATTCAATATCAACGGCGCCGCGCGGCAACCGCGATGTGCCGGACGGGCATACCCGCCGCCTGACAATAAAATACTTTATACCGCAGGGTTAACGCAAGTTTTTTGAGATTTACGAGTCCGGGCGGGAAAAGCGTGAATATTCAACCGGAACCCTGACGATGTGCGTCACACCAACTTCCTCAACACCTTCACCGCCTCATCAAAATCAAAACTTTTCAGCGCTGTTTGCGCGGCTTTGAGGAGGTTGTTTATCTCGTCGCCGTAGTTGTATTTCAGGAGCTTGCCCACGGATTCAAGGGCGGCGTCACCGTCGTAGGCTTCGGCGGCGTCGAGGGCGGAGGTCGCCTTTTCGTAGAGGTAAGACTTGTCGCCTTTTGACAGGTCCTGGGGTTCGTTTTCAGATGTGCATATTCCCGTCAACTGCCTGTGCAACTCGCGGAGGTCTTTCAGGAATTGGGGCAGGGCCTCTTCGCAGTAAAACACCTCGTTTCCGGATTTCGCGGCTTTTTCCAGTTCAAACGCGGCTTCCGACAGGCCCATCGCGCCTACCGTCGCGAGGGAAGATTTCACGCCGTGTATCAGTATGGCGAAGTTAGCCAAATCACCGCTGTACAGATCGCTCTCCATTTTATCGCAATCGCCCGTCAGCTTGCTGTAAAACAGTTCGAGCATCTCGCGGTACATATCCTCCATGCCAGCGACGCGGCTTTTACCGATTTCGGCGTTGATGAAGTCTACCTTGGCGATGGATTCCCAAAAATCGGCCTGCTTGCCGGGGGCGTCGCCCACCATTCTGTCTACGGTATCCCTCACCTCCCCCTCCACCTTTTCAAGCGGGAGCCATTTTTTTAACGTTTCGCTCAATTTGTCAAGTTCAATAGGTTTCGACATGTAGTCGTCGAGGCCACTTGCCAAAAACACTTCCCGCACGCCGCGCGTCGCATTTGCGGTCAGGGCTACGATGGGGAGTTTTTCGTACTCACCGCCGAGTTCCCTGATCTTCGCCGTCGCCTGAATACCGTCCATCTCCGGCATCATGTGATCCATAAATACCAGATCGTAATCGGTTTTCTGAACAGCCGCAATCGCCTCCCTGCCCGACGTCGCCATGTCGACGGTGATGTCGTAAAGGCAGAGCAGCCTGAACGCGACTTTGAGGTTCAGGTCGTTATCGTCCACTATAAGTACCTTCGCGTTGGGCGCCTTGAAGGATACCTTGCCCTTGGCGGCGCCGCCGGTATGCGTGATGTTGTTCGCGTCGCCCGCCACAAGCGGGATGATAACGATGAAGAGCGAACCTTCGCCGTACTTGCTAGTTACGTTTATCGTGCCGCCCATCATCTCCACGAATTTTTTGCTTATGGGGAGCCCAAGCCCCGTACCCTGCACGTCGTGGGTTTTAATAGATTCAACCCGCGTGAACGGGGAAAATATCCTGTCCAGGTCTTCAAGCCGGATACCGGTGCCGGTGTCCCGTACCTTGAATATCAGCCGGTCGCCCGCAAAATCTATCCTGAACTCAACGCGGCCGCTGTCTGTATAATTCACGGCGTTCGCGAATATGTTGACCAACACCTGCCGAAGCCTCACATCATCCCCGTAAAGGCATTTGGGGAGCTCGCCAGCATCGTCGTCATACAAAAATTCCAAACCTTTTTTCTGCGCCATAAACCTGAACATAGATACCAAATTTGACAAAAACCTGCGGAAATCGTAGTGAATCGGGTTGAGTTCGAGTTTTCCGGCTTCTATCTTTGATATGTCGAGGATGTCGTTTACGATTGACAGGAGGGAGTGCGAGGCCATGCTAATGTCCTTGACATAATTCTTCTGGCGGTTAGACAGATACTCCATCGACAGGAGGTCCGACATGCCGATAATGGCGTTGAGCGGGGTGCGTATCTCGTGCGACATGTTCGCGAGGAAGCGGCTTTTCTCCGTCGACGCCTCGACCGCTTTCGCCTCGGCCGCCTTGTGCGAAGTGATATCCCGCGCTATGCCGATTATGCCAATCAGTACGCCGTTTTGGAACAGAGGCGTTTTTACCGTCTCAAACAGCACCTCCACACCGTCGATAGTCTCCACGAGCTCGTGTACAACCAGAGTTTTACACTCTTTGAGAACCGTGGAGTTCGTGCTCGTAAACAGTTCGGCCATCCGCGTTCTGTCTCCGAGTATCTCCTCGCTGGTCTTGCCGAGCATATCGCTTTCAGATTTTCCTATAAAAGTTTCGAAAGAGCGGTTGACGCTCACGTAGCGCATTCGCGTATCCATGAAATAGGCGACATCGGGGATTGTGGAGAAAATCGTAGACAGTTTCGCCGACTCGCGCTGCAAATTTTTGCGGAGTTTTCTATTGTGCGTGAAGAGGGCAATCAGTATGAACAGCGCGAAAACCGCGACGGCCGCTATAACTATCGCGTAACGCATCCGCTGCTGTATGATTTTCTTGGAGTAGTCGAACGTGCGGTTCATCCAGTTTTCCCTGATGGTTGCGATATCTATAAATCCCAGCGCCTTGTCCACAATGGAGCGCAGGTGTACCTCGTCCCTGTTGTAGCCAAAAAGCGCCTCCTGCATCTCGTTAAAGCCGATATTTACCTTATAACCGGTTTTTTCGCGATAGTTCGTCATCGCCCAGAGCATATTTTCGGCAAGCATCGCCAAACACACCTGGCCCTTTTCCAGCGCGTCGAAAAGCTCGGCGGCGGTTGAGTAGACTATCGTGTGCCTGTGGTTCGGATACCATAATTCAAATTTTTCCGCGTGTATGGACTTGTCAATCATCCCGACGCGGTGATAATAAACCTTGTATTTGTCCAAAGTCGGAAAATCCAACCTCGACAGCAGCGCGTACTTGGACGTAAGGTAGGGAATATCGCTCCATATAAAATCGTTTTTTCTCGATTCCGAAAAAAGCAGGTGCGTGTGCATTGATATGTCGCCGTCTCTCAGGTGCAGCAGCGTCTCCGCGAGCGTGCCGGCTTCTGTTACCGGCACCACCTCAAAGTTTATGCCCGTGAGTTTTGCCACTTCCGCTATAATCTCCGGGGCTATTCCCTGATATTCCCCCTCCACCTCGTTAAAAAAACTTGCCGGATACGCGTCGGCTACGTGCACAACGCGCACGGCGCGGCCCTCTTCCGCGAGGCTGTCGAGATAGGCGCGCTCCCCGGCGGTGAGGGACTGGAAAAGCCTGTATCTGTAATATGCCGTTTGCCCGTCCTTGTAAAGCTCAAACATGCTCCTTATGCCGCTGGTGTTTAAATATTTGGTAAAAACCGAGATAAACGGGGCGAACGTATCGTTTGCGGCCGCGAGGGAGGCCGGGTTGTATACGAGCGAGGGAAATTTTTGCAACCGTATAAAATCGTAATTCTCGAAAAACGGCTCCAGATCCACCTGAATCAAAAACAGGTCTATCTCGCCGGTACGCAGCATTTCAACCGCCGTCTGCAAGTTGGGGATGTCAACCGATTCAATTTGCAGGTTGGGATAGTATTGCGCGATAACCGCGTCGGTCATTGTGTTTTCCAGAAATCCGGCTTTAAGGTTCGTGAAGTCGTTTATATGGTTTATATCCGCCGCGTCTGCGCGCGTGAAAACGCTCATGCGCCGCCCCGTTATCGGGGAGGAGA
>JAITFQ010000160.1 GCA_031281225.1 Chitinispirillales bacterium | reverse complement strand
TGAAAAATTGTGTCAAGCGTTGGTTGAAAATTGCAAAAAACACGTCGGCGACTATTTTTCGTGGGACAAGATTATTGCCAAACAGATTGACCTCTATATGTCCCTTAAATTATATTGTTGAAGCGCCGGTTCAAATGTTGCACCCGCGCCCTCCGTCAACCGCGCGACAGCCGCGATGTTGACGGAGGGCATAGGCGCGGCGTTTAATCGGCAAATGATTAAACCCAATGTCATAGTTTAACCCGTATGTTCAACCCTCAACAGGATGGGTAGTTTATGCAATTCGAAGAACGTTTCGCCAACGCGCTCGCGGCGCTCAAACAAGACTCACAAGACAAAGCAGGAATAGGAGAGCTATGCTCCTCCTACTGGACTTGGCTTGCCGAAAGTCTTGGGAAAATCATCTGCGATAACGGGGATACGAAGCCGTTTATTGATGAGAACATCAATCTTATTGACTTCGGCATATCCCCGCTCGTAGACGCCGCAACGATTAAGCCTACCGTCGCAGATTGTGATATCTCGGGCTGCCGTGTACAGGTTAAAACTATATCTCAGTGGTTAGTGGATCTCCTCCTGAAAATCAGGCAGGGTGACAAGCTGGAGAAAATCGATCGGGAGCACAAGTTACAGTCGGTGCAGCACAGAAAACTCACGAACGAGATTAAGGATCTGCAAGCCGAGCGCCGGTCAAAAATAGAAAACATGTATTTCCGCCCGACAGACCCGGCAAAATCCCTCACCGAACTCGAAAATACCGAAAACATGCAGCTTGAGGACATCAGGAAAAAGAAAGAGATATCAAAGGGCGCGTTCCTCTCAGCCGAGCAGAAACGCGAGCACGTCAAGCAGCAGATGGACCTCCAAAAAAGGATGCAATTCGCCGCGACGTTTATCGCGACGCTGCCCAATAAAGACGGTTCCGTAGAAATAAAAGGTATGAGCAAAGCCATAGAGCAGCTATTCGTCAAATTAGTCGATATTGAGTCTACGATGAAAAGATTATCGAGCGAACTGGAAGGCCTGCAGAAGAAAACGTCCGAGATGCCCCCAAGTGAAATAGAAAACAGAATTACCGAAGAATTCGAATATATACGCGATTTGGTAAAACTGTCGGCGAAACGCCTGAGTCTTGACCCGTTCCCGCTAATCCGCCCCGAAGACAAACTGTTCTCGTTAAGCGTTTTGAGCAAAAACCTGAATCAGATAACCGAGTTTGACCCGCGCATATTCAAAAACGACAGGGTGCCGCTGTTCGGCCGGCCCTACGTGCTTTTAGTCCCCGGCACTGGTAACGCTATCTTCGACTGGAAAAACAACTGCATCATTATGCCCACAATCGCCCCGGGCGGAAATTTCATGGGTTCGCTGGCTACGGGCATAATTGAGTACCGTCTTGATGTTGATGAAGATAAACTCTTGCTCACGTCCTACAACCAGCTACCGGATCTCAAAACAGTTCGCTCAATCATTCAAATAAAGGCAAGGTTGATTAAGGAATACATTATTTGGATGACATCCGAATACAACGGCTACCGGATACTTTCCAAGGAATCAAAAAACTGGTTTGAGTACGAGATTGGCCCATCGAAAAACGAGATGTTCACTCCGCTTGAGTACCAGGGCTACACAATGACCTCAATGGAATTCAACAAACTGTTTGACGACGTGACCGAACGGCTCAAAGAAGCGGAAAACGTCGGTAAAGAGCCCGATCCGGAAGACCTCTGGGCTGGGAGTTTGTTGCATTATCAGATGGGTAAACCAGAAAAAGCCCTGCCGCTAATGGAGCAATACGTGAAAATGAAACCGGATCATCTGATGGGTTGGTACAATTTGGGCCATGTCGCGATGAAGCAAATGAACCGTACGCTAGCGCGCGAGGCGTTCAACACATTTTGCAAGATGGACACGCAGAGCTGGTGGTCGAAGCTCGTCAGAAACCATTTACGCGCACTCGGAACGTAGGGCGGCGGCGATTGGCAGCACGGGCGAACACTGTCCGCCCATGCTGCACGCTATCAAACTAGTGTTGGTACATCCAAAAATTCCGTTTTCACACCGAACCTCTTTTCCAAAAAATCCCCCAGCGCGATTAATCCAGGTTTCTCTGTGTGGTAGTGCCCGCCGTACACCACGTTCAAATTTCCTTCCTGCGCGGCGTGGTGGTTTTCGTGCGACGGTTCGCCGGTTACGAAGAGGTCAATTTTTTTCTCAATAGCCTCCCGTAGCGCAAACGATCCGCCGCCTGAAATTATCGCCACACGCCATATCTTCGGCGGGCCGAACGGCAGGGAGAGCACGGGGCCGCCGAACGCCTTTTTTACGATTTCCGATATAAACTTGACGGTCGCCGCCTTGGAGAGATACCCCTCAAAGCCGACGTGCATCCCGTTTTTGTAAGCGCCGAACGGCTGGACATTTTTCAGCCCGAGTACCCTCGCGATCTGCGCGTTGTTGCCGAGCGTGGGGTGGAGGTCAAGCGGCAGATGGGAAGCATAGAGATTTATGCCGCTCTTCACTAGAAACTCAATCTGTTTATAGGCAGGGCCTTTCACGCTCCGCAATCCATCCCATATCAGCCCGTGGTGAGCGATCACCATTTGGCATCCCTTTTGCTCTGCGAGCCTGTACGCTTCGAGACAAGCGTCCACGGCGAGGCCGATTTTTGTGATGTTCTCCGCACCCTCCACTTGCAAGCCATTGGCCGAGCCATCGGGGATTTCAGATGTTCGCAAGGTCTTGTCGAGGAACGACACGA
>JAITFQ010000142.1 GCA_031281225.1 Chitinispirillales bacterium | reverse complement strand
CGGGACATATAGAGAGTGTGTATGACGGAAAGACGGTGGTGCAGTATTTTGGGTTCGTGTCATTGTTGGGGCGCGGGTAGGGGGTAGTTTGCGTGTGTTGCCTTCGACAAGCTCAGGCAACGGGGAGAGAGCGAACCGGTGGCTGAGCTTGTCGAAGCCACATCCCCCCCGCCGGGGACATCTGTGATACCCGCATATGCAAAGCGAACGGGGCGTTGCGGGGTGTTCCCCGCAGAGGGGGTAGCGGAAAACAAAATATATTGAACGTTTTTTGTTCAATATATTTTGGTTGGAGCGTGGGGGAGACCTCCCCCCTTAAAATATGTTTTGACTTTGATGTAAAATATGTTTTGACGTTGACTTTGACCGTATAAATGTCACAAAAAAAACTTGATTTTTGATGTGGAAAACTATATACTATACTGTATAATATCGACAACAAAATTGCGCCAAAACCGCGTAAAACGTTGAAATTTAACGAAATAACGCGAAAATACGGCTAAAATCAACGGTAAACATAAAATGTTGATAACTTGTTGATTAAGGGTTGTGGATAATCTGTGAACGGGCTGTGAACAAGTTGTTGATAAGTTATAAATAATGTGAACAGAGGGGCTGTCTGTGGTGAAAATTATTGCGGTATGCAACCAAAAGGGCGGGGTGGGGAAGACCACTACCTCCATAAACCTCGCCGCGTGCCTCGCAGCCTCGGAACGCAGAACACTGATCATCGACATGGACGCGCAGTCGAACGCGACCACCGGGATCGGAATTAACAAGGACGAGATCGAGCTGTCGATGTACGACGTGATGACCGAACGGGAATTGGACGGAAACCTTGTCGGAATACGCGACGTAAAAATACCGGTGCCGATCGCCGGATTCAAGAAATTCCTCGACATCGCGCCGGCCACGCCCGACCTCGCCGGGGTGGAGATTGAGCTTGTTAACGCGATGGCGCGGGAAAAGCGGCTGAAATCGGCGCTGCAATCCGTCGCGGACGACTATGACTATATTATAATAGACTCGCCGCCGTCGCTCGGGCTTATCACCGTGAACGTGCTTACCGCGGCGACATCGGTGCTTATACCCGTCCAGTGCGAGTATTTCGCGCTTGAAGGGCTGGCGGAACTTTTGAATACCATACACCTTGTCCAGAAGAACCTGAATCCAAAGTTAGTGATTGAGGGCGCCCTGCTGACCATGTACGACGGCAGGCTGAATCTTTCGAGGGAGGTGGCGGAGGACGTGCGTTCCTGTTTCTCCGGCAGGGTGTTTGAGGCCGTGATTTCACGAAACGTAAAACTTAGCGAAGCCCCGTCGTTCGGCAAGCCGATCATACTGTACGACGTAATGTCGGTGGGCGCGCAAAACTATCTGGCGCTGGCCAAGGAAATAATAGGATAATGAGCAAACGCAAAGCATTAGGCAAAGGGGTCGCTGCCCTCATCCCCACCCGCGCCCACTCCGAGGAGGAGGAAGCAACCGGCGAGGGCGCGATAAGGCAGATCGACATAAACGCGATCGATACCAACCCGTATCAACCCCGTATCGATTTTGACGACGGGGAGATAACCGCCCTCGCCGCCAGTATTGAGGCTCAGGGCCTGCTCCAGCCCGTAGTCCTGCGTGAAAAGGGCGACCGCTACGAGATTATCTCCGGCGAGCGCCGCTTCCGCGCTTTCAAACACTTAAAACGCGACACCGTCCCCTGCGTCGTAAAAACGGATACCACCGACAGGGAGATGCTCGAACTCGCGCTTGTGGAAAACATCCAGCGCGAAGACCTGAACGAGATAGAAAAAGCGCTGGCCTACCGCAAGCTCACGGAGGAGTTCAGCTACACGCACGAGGAGATCGCGAAGCAGATGGGCAAGAGCAGGACGGTGATTACAAACAGCCTGCGCCTCCTGAATCTCCCCGAAGAGATACAACAAATGGTGCGCAAAAACGAAATCACATCAGGCCACGCCCGCGCCATACTGTCGATAGAAGGCGAAGAAAAGCAGTTGGAAGCCGCGCGCAAAATTTTAGAGGACGGCCTGACGGTAAGGGACATAGAATACATAACCCAGCAGGAAAAATCAACGCCCCCCAAACCGTCCGCCCCCAAGCCGCAAAAACAGCCGCCGCAAGACCCAGACATAACCCACGTCTTGGAGAGGCTGCAATACAAATTCGGCACATCGGTAAAATTAAAAACGACGGGGGATAACCGGGGGCGGGTGGAAATAGAGTATTTTAGTGAGGAGGACATGGCGAGGATATTTGGTATATTGCTGGTAGATGGGAACGGGGTTTTGACTTAGCCCCCTGTAAGGGGGTTGGGGGTGTTAATATGGCGGGGCGTTGCGGGGTGCTCCCCGCAGAGGGGGTAGCGGAACTTGTTTATCTCGGCGAAGCCAAAACAACGGGCGGTTTTTTGCCCGTTGGTTGGAGCGAGGGGGAGACTTCCCCCCCTTAAAATATGTGTTGAATTTGACTTTAATCTTTATTTATTTTTATATTATGAAAAAACAACAAAATCACTACACATTCATGTTCTTCCCGGAAGGCAAAGGCAACCCCTTTACCCTCCGCATACACCGCTATACCCTGTACTTGACGGTAACGTCCGTCGTAATCATAATTTTGGGCCTCTTCCTCCTCCTTTACAAAACCGGCGAAACCGCTTTGAGGTTGCAGCTTGTGCACAACTTAAAGCAGGAGAACGCGCGTCTTCGCGAAAACAACAGAAATTTGGCGATATCCTCACAAAAAATAGCCAGTATCGACAGCATGACCGCCTACCTGCACAGGCTCGCGGGCGTTGCGAATATTAGAATTGGGGATACGCCGCCAGACGCTTACAGGTCGGCCGGTGTCGCTGTTGCCGCTGCTTCCCAGCCTGCTTTGGCGGGGGCCGCGCGGGTCAACGGCAGGGGAGGGCATGGGGTATCGGACGCCGCCAGCACGTACGCCTCGTCGGTGCCCAACATCATGCCGGTCAACGGGTGGATTACTAAGCATTTTGCGAGAGGTTCGGGCAGGGTGGGGGCGGGGGCCGATTCGCACAACGGTATCGACATCGCGGCCGCCCACGGCACGCCGATACGGGCTACGGCTATGGGGGTGGTGGAGGACATACGCAACGACAGGTATCTTGGTTTGACGGTGGAGATTCGCCACGATCACGGTTTTGTGACGCGGTACTCCCATTGTTCGCAGGTGCTTGTTTCGCTTTACGACAGGGTGAACAGGGGGCAGACGATCGCCCTTGTCGGCAATACGGGCCGTTCGACGGCGCCCCATTTGCATTACGAAGTGCTAAAAAACGGAAGATATGTCGACCCGATGGAGTTTATCGGCGTAGATCAACCATAATTATCGCAGAGGCGGCGCCGGAAGGCCGCTAAGGGGAGGCAGGTATGGGAAAGAACGTAAACGGGTTATTGAACATTATCGGTTCAGGGTGCGTCTTTGACGGCGTAATCAGCGCCCCGCACAGTATCCGTATCGACGGGACGTTCAGGGGGAAGATCCAGACCGCCGGAACGATCACGGTTGGCGAAACCGGCCAGGTGGAGGCGGAGATCAAGGCCCAAAACGCGCTTGTTTTCGGGAAAGTGATCGGCAACATGTACGTTGAGGAGCGGGTTGAGCTCCACACATCGGCGGTGGTCACGGGCGACCTGCGCGCGAAAGAGCTGGTTATCAAGGAGGGGGTTACCTACAACGGCAACTGCTCCATGAAAACCGGAAAAGAGCCGCCCGCAGCCGAAGGATTTGCTCATGCCGTTTAAAAAGACCGACATGAAGGAAGCCCTGTTTATCAGTTACTGTCAGGAGAGTATTTCTGACTTGGAAAGCCTGAAAAAAGAGCTTCTCGCGGAGTCAAGCGCCGAGAACCGTCGGGACACGGTGCTCGAATTTACCGGCGGCTCGGCGATATACTCCGTGGAGATAGGCGTGATTGTGCAGTTTCTGAAAAAACTTCCCGACACGGAGCGGAAGTTGCATTTGGTGGTGTCGAGTTATGTAAGGGAGATGCTGACCACGATGAATATTCACAAAATCCCGCATTTGATTATCCACAACAGTTTGGAGGAGGCGCAGGAGCGCTTTCCGGGGGTGGATTTCGGGGCGTTTTGAAAGTAATTGATTGAACGGTAGAGCCATTCTTGCGCCATCCGCCCGCTGCCCTTGCGACGAACGGATATTGTGGGCGGAATAACAGTTGCGGGATGTTAGAGTTTAATCTTTCTCCACGTGCTCATTATCAACAATTAGCGCAATCCTGCTATTGATACTGTTCATATATTCAGTCAAAACCATCTTTGGCTTAAGTAGTAACGCGGTGATGGGGATTTTGGTTTTGGATTTGGCGAGGCGGGTGATTTCGGGGAAGTGTTTTAAGGCTATCATGCCGGCGGCGAGGGTCTCTTTTTTGCCGGGGAAGAATTTTTGCAAAGCGCCCATGAAAAGTTCGTGGAATTTGAATTTTTTGAAGATGTGGACGGTTTGCAGCCAGCACCAGAGACGGAGGCTTTGCTTGACAAATGAGAACAGGCCGTCTCTCGTGAGAAATGGGAGGAGGTCAAGACGGGCGCCGTAGGAAAAAAATAGATATGTGGCGGCTATGAATATAAACAGCATGTAAAATTTTACTGGGTAGAAAAAAACTGCCGGTTTTTTTGGATTTATCATCACCGCCGTCAGTGAAAAAAGTATTGCGGCAATTGTTAATACAAAAAAATTGTTGACGAACATGAGTGAAATTGACGCGGCGAATGTCAGTACAACTATAATCTTATCGATAAATTCAGCGGTTTGATTGACAGTAATATTTACGGAAGCGATACTGTTACCGGCGTTACCATAAAAGCCGATTATCCGCGCGGCCACAGGCACAAGTATCCCCACAATCCCCCCAAAAACAATAGACGCCCCGAGCATAAACGGGATTTGTCCCAACAGGCTTATATTTTGCGACATTATGAAATACACAACAAAAAATTGTCCGGCGTTATGAAACAACGCCCCTGTCATCGCTATCCCTGCCGTGCCGATCAATTTTCGCTTGCCCAGCGTAACCCATAATGCCGACATCACAACGGTAGAGAGCAATCCCCCGCTAAAACTCAACGAAAGCGTAAACAGTGAAAATCCAAAGTAAAAACCGGAAATCCACACTCTGAGGGCGGTGTAGAGAATCGCGTCTGTAAACCCGAATCTGATTATCCATAAAATAGTGATGATATTCGCAAACCCCGGCTTAAGCCACGGCAAAAACGGTACGCGCGGGATAGCGAGCTCTACCGCGTTCAGCGCTACGGCCGCAAGCAGCCATACCGCCTTTTGTAAAGCGGCGCCGTTATCCTGTTTAATAAGCGATGGCGTCGATATCATTATCGGTTTTTGACGAACGGATTTGGATTAGAATATTATTCGGCGCGCAGATAAGCTGTCCGCGTGAGCCGCTTATCCCGCCGGACAGCTGGCAAATTTTGCGCGGGCAGTTTGCGTGAAGTATTTTTACCGCCCCGTCCCGTATCTCAATGTCGAGCGTTCCGATTTTGCCGTTCACCGTAAACGCTATGTCGTCGTTTAGAGGATACTTGGCAATAATGGAGTTCTGCCGAAATACGGCGATATGGTCGGGGCGCCCGGATTTAAGAGAACTCGCGGTGAAAAATATGCCGCATATCATTATGAGTATGACAACGGCGTCAACAATACCATACGGCCGTATCGCCTCTGGCACATCAGACGCCGCCCCCGAAAAATCAAACTCCCCCGCCATCAATAACTCACCATTACTTTCGCGTAGTATAAATGGTTGTGCGTCGCGAGGCCCACAAGCACCCGCGGCCTGCTCTCCCCTTTTTCCCATCTTGTGGTTATTGAGAGCCGCCCCTGCCTTATGTCGCGGAAACTTACGCGGCTTCTTGAACTTGGCGGGCCCAATCTTTTTTCGTACGCTCTCGCCAACTGATTCGCCCACCCCCGCACCGTCGTGTCTAACTGATCGGCGTTCATCGCGGTGGTTTCCACTTCGTAGCCGGTGTATATGTCCTCCTCGTCAAAGTAAAACGCGATGGTGACGACGAGGCTGTCGAACATTACGCGTTCGGCTTGCAGGTGCCTTGCCGCGCTTGTTGTCCTGATTCTGTTGCGGGCAAGGATTGTCTGAACCGCAGGGCGCGACATGCCTGCCGGTATGCCGAGTATGTCGGCGGGGTTGGCTCTAAGCCTCCTCAGCTCGTTGACCACCCGCATTGAATCTTCACGCGCCTTTTCCCTCGCGGCCCTTTGCGCGGAGATGATGCTGTCGGTTTCGTGAATCTGCCGGTTTACGCGCTCGTAAAAAACGATCGGTTCGCACGGCCTTACCTCATGCGCCTTAATGCCGGTGGTAGTCACAAACATTCTGAACATCTCGGAATAGTTGCCGTGCATTATTGTGGAGTCGACCTGCGACCTCCACCTGAAAAGCCGCTCGCGGCTGATTCTCGACGAATCGCCAGTGCAGAGCATGTAGTCGCTTCTGAGCATTCGTTCCAAAGAGTCGGCGGACACCACCCCGTACCGTCTCATGAAGCTCGCGGCGGCTTCCTCCATCGAGGCTTTTAGCGCGGTATCGGACGTGTCGATTGCCGCGGTGTCGGACGCGCTTGCGGCGGCAACCGTAGACGCCGCCCCTCCCGTTGTCTGCGCGGCGCTTAGCGTGATTGCCGCTGCGGCGCAGAGAAGTGTTACCCAATAAAAAATTTTCATAATAAACCATCTCCTATAAACCGCGTAGCCCAGCTCCTCACGTGTTTGCCGTTGAGAACGTGAAAGTGCCTGAGCCTGTTCAGGGTTTCGGTTGAAAAAGTTGACAGGGGTATCCATACCAAATGTTTTTTGAAACGGTTCGACAGCGTGCGCAAGCGCAGAGACGGCGGCTTTGGCGCGATGTAGGCTACGTTTTTTTCCTTCGTGAAAACGAGCGACCCGGCGACAAGCCGCGCCGCGCAGCCATCAACGCCCATCTTGCTTGCAACCCGAAAAATATCGGGAATATCGCGCGGCGGAAACAGAAGCGCCAGACCTCCGTAGGTACAACGCGCGATTCCGGGGCCGATAAGATCGTCAAATATCCCCGTAGCGTAAAAACTCAGCGTCGATTCGTCGTTATGCTCCGCGTACCATGTCGTACAGTGCGGATAGAGGTCGTCGTGGTTTTCGTCAAAAATTATGACGACCGTATCAACTTTATTTTTCGCCGGCGGCAGCTCTTTTACATAAATATTTCCCGTATGCCAGTTGCGCAGCGTTTCCCTTATGTCAATGCCGTCCTTTACCGACGATGTGAATTTTTCCGTGCGCGCAAGATGTTCGGTCACCACGCGCATCGCCTTACCGCGCGCGTGGGCGTTAAAATTTTCTATCCGCACGTCTTCGGGCATGTGCGAACACAGGCCGTAGGGATTCCACGAGTAGCGGTATTTTTTCTTTTGCAGCATAGACGGATCGGGCTTTATGTCTATCGTGCGCCAGATCATCTCCGTGTCGCGAAAAACGTTTACCGCCGCGTAAACCTCCCTGTCCGAGCCGGGCGCATCGCTTTCAATGAGGGAAATTCTGTCTATGCCAACGTTGACAACTTCGGAATCGCCGCTGTCTACCGGCAAAAACGGGTAATATTTGGCGTTTTTGAGAATACGCAGGGCGTACGCGTTGCCGCCGACCCCTTTTGCCGCCTCTATGATGTCAAAAATGGAGGGGATAAGCCGCCCGGACATGACCGTAAGATTGCGCAGGTACGTGAGAGCGGTCTGGATTCTCACGGGCGACAGGCGCAGGGCCTGCTCCTTGTCGTCAAAATAGTTGTCGCGCGTTTCCGTGAACAGTTTTTTTACCGCGTCCGTCGAATCAAGCGGCTCGGCAAACGGATCGTGCCGCTCCATCTGCGACTTGGCGGTTATGAACGGAAGCTCCCCAAGCGCGAAGTAGAGGTGGTCGGGGTTGATGAAATATTTTGTGA
Organism: Chitinispirillales bacterium; assembly: GCA_031281225.1. GTDB lineage: Bacteria > Fibrobacterota > Chitinivibrionia > Chitinivibrionales > Chitinispirillaceae > GUT77. The sequence continues at coordinate 15,603 of JAITFQ010000142.1, read as the reverse complement.
TTTTGTACGCGCGGCCGCCATATAAATCGTTATCGTCACGCCGGTCGCAACGGAGCGAAGTATCGAGATAACGCTTGACCGTTTCAAAATTTCTGAGGTGTACGATCGCGAGGATACTATGGTATTGCCGCCGCAGGTCTTGCAATTTGCCGTAGACGCATAGCGAGTCTGATATTACTCCTCCGGCGTCCCAGTTTTCCCCCCTGTCAACAGCCGTGCGGCAAAGAACGGTATAGGCGTCAAACCCGATTTTTTCGATGGAGTATTCATCCGGCATGGGCGGCAGCGGCACAAAATTTCTCAGCGTATCCGCGCCCACGCAATAAAACGGAATACGCCGCTGCCGCGCCTGCCGCACCCCCTCAATCATCGGGTCGCAGGGGTCGACGGGGAGGTAGTACCGCAAATCGCCGCCGCCAAAATAATCTTCGTCATAATCAGTATCAACATCAATCCCGACACCAACACCGCCGCCGAAATTAGCATTGGCGTTAAAACCGCTATAAAAATCGTCGCTGTGCGCGACAAGCGCGGAGATCAGGGGCAGCCCGTCCACCGCCTCCGCGAGCCCCTCCTGAAACACCGCCGGAATATCCACCGCGACGCAGTCAAACTTCCGCCCGCCGCACACCCGCCGCACCTCACGGGCAAACAGCTCCTTGCCGTGCATGGCCGGAATCAGCTCTATTTCAGGGGATATTTTCATCATCGTCAATATCGGGATTCAGTAATTCGTCGTCGGCGAAGAAGAAGTCGCCTAAATTCATGGGTGAGATGTGCGTGCCTGAGTTTTGGCGGGTTTGGGCCACTTTATCCAAATCGAGGGAATCTTCGCCTAAAATCTGGCTCACGGCTTTTTTGAACAGCTCGTCGGCGCTGGCTTTATCGCCGCTCTCTTTTAGCTTCAAGGCGTAGCGTATGATGTTTATCCCGTCGCGCACAGAGTAGGGCAAGTCCAACTTGTGGGCTTTTTGCAGGTAATCTACGCATATATCGAGTATCTGTTCGCCGGAAAACGGCAGGCTGTAGGAGAGAATTTTCATCTCGTCGTCGCGGTCGGGAAAAGGTATCCTGATCCCCGGTTGTAGGCGCGACATGATGTAGTCGGGGATTTCGAAAGTCGACGAGTCCTCGTTCATCGTAACGGCGGCTCTGAACTCGCTGTGCGCGGTTATGGTTATTCCAGCCACTATCGATTCGGCCATCCTGCGGTTGTCGAAAAGCCCCGCGAGCGACGCCCACGATTTTTCCGACATCCTGTTCCCCTCGTCGAGTATGGCGATGCCGCCCTTGATAGCGGCGGTGAGGAGCGGCGAGGCGTGGTAGGATATTTTCCCCTGATCCGACAGCACCGGCGTAACGAGCAGGTCCTCGGGGCGCGTGTCGGATGTGCACTGCATTATGTAAACATCCTGCCCGCGCGCTCGCGCCGCGGCTATGGCGAGCGTGGTCTTCCCTATCCCGGGGTAGCCGATTATACGCGGCGTAAGCGGAAAGTCGGCCTTGTCGATCACCATCCAGCAGGCCAGTATCTGCCGCATCGGCTCGCGCTGCCCGACCCACTCCGGATTGATGGCAATGGGGTGGGCGAGCGATAATTCTACGTTGTCAACAATTATTTTTTCCATTTTTTCCAGCCAATCCGCGTTGGTATATTCGGTTATTATCGCATTCTGTCGAAAGCATCCGGATTTTCCCGCTCCTCCCACAGGTACCTCGCCTTGTCCTGCCACTTCTCGATCCAGTGGGTATTGAGCGACGGGTTCTTCTTCATCTGCTCCTGGCGCTCAATCATGATTTTCCCGAAAACGCTCAGGTATGAATTAGCCTGGTTGAGGTTGCCGAGGCGGATAAACAGGGCGACGATGAGGTAGACGACCTGCATTTCAAGTTCGTCGCTCTGACATTCCGATTTCAGGAATGATTTTTCAAAATAACTGAGCGCTTCGGCGAGGGCCTGGGTATCGTCTTTCCCGCTGGTTTTCATTATGTGGGCGATTTTTAGCAGATAGGAGCCCATTTTGAAATATCCGTAGGGCTGCATGAGTTCCACTTCCGATTCCGCCCGCGCCACGGCGAGGCGGTAGCTTTCGATGGCGACCTCCGGCGAGCGCTCCCTTTTAAAATAATCGTTGTTGTCGACCGCAGCCGGCAGAAGCGCCTTGCGTTCCTCAATTTTGTCTTTGAGGGCCATGATCACGGTTACCGGGAGCGAGGACACCTCTTCGCGGTTTCCGGTGAAGGACGGGTAGTTGAAATTTTTCCTGTCGGGCGACGCGAACAGGCAACAGGGGCAGACAGCCACAGCGAGCAACGAGTAATTGGCGGTTTTGTAGCCGTTTGCGCCCGTGTACACGGGGACGAGAAACGCGGTCTGGATCATCTGCTGGCTTTTTGCGCGCAGTTCGTAGCTTGTGATGTTCGTATGCCCGCAAACCGGGCAGTTTACCATTGTGTCGAAGATGGGGTCCTGCTCCTCTTCGTCGGCCGGCGCCTTATTGGCTGCCGGTTTGCCCATTTGTTTAGCGGCTGCCGCGGTCGCCGCCGCTGCTTCCTGTGCCTTGGCCGCCGCCGCCATCCTCGCGGCGATAATCGGACTTGTGGGGGGTGGGGGCACGGATGAGGTCTTGCCGCCCCTGCGCTCCTTTATCTCCTTGATATTTTTCGCGTTGATGGCCAGCCCAAAGCGGCGGATATAGTCGCTTACGAGATGGGGGTCTTTCAGCAGCACAAGCAATTTTTTCGCTGCTTCCCGAGCTTCTTCGTTGTTGCTTATGTCACTCATAATAAGGCGCCTCTCTTTTTTTGTGAAACCGGATTACGGAGCATACGGTGTATAAAGTGTAAAAATATTATAAAACTCCGGCCAGAGTCAAATTTTGTTTATAAAGAAAAATTTTATATTTTTACCCCCATGCGGGGGCGGGTGCCGAGAACCATTCCGCGCGGCCGGTTCGATTGGTCCGAATATTTTTTTTTCAACAAATGAAAATTTTCCTTGCGCCACCGCCCGCCAGATATTATTTTATCCTTGGTAGCTAATTGCAGTGTTACTCTCCCTACCTTACTCTCCAAATCAAAATAACCTTAAACCCTTAGTTAGGAGGATTTCTCCATGGCTAGTATCAACAAAGTTATTCTCATTGGCAATCTCGGCAAGGATCCCGAGCTTCGCTACACCCCGCAGGGCAGACCCGTTGTAAACTTCTCTATGGCTACGACGGAACGCTGGACAAGTAAGGACGGCGAGAAGCAAGAGCGCACCGAGTGGCACAATATCGTGCTCTGGGGCAGGCAGGCCGAGGTCGCGAACCAGTACCTCAAAAAAGGCAGCAGTTGCTACATTGAGGGGCGCGTCACCACCCGTTCATGGGAGGACAAGGACAAGGTCAAGCGCTACCGCACCGAAATTGAAGGCCTGACTCTGCAACTGCTCTCAGGCGGCAGCACCGGCGGCGGCAGACAAGAACCGCCCCCCCAGCCCGACGAATACTTCGACTCCTTCCCCGACCACGGCGGCCACCAAAGCATGGCGGGTTCCGGCTCCGGCGGCGGATCAAACGCGGCGGACGACGACTTGCCGTTCTGAAGCGTGGCGCGATAAGTTTGGCTTACGTGTGTTTTGTAGGGGCGGCAGCTTGTTTATCTTGGCGAAAGCCAACTTGCCGCCCGTATTCGGTTCAGGCAAAGCGGGAACGGTAAAAAAAAGTAAAGCAAATCAAAAAATCTCAACCCTGACGGCTCTGCTCCTGACAGGCGTTCCCGGTATGGCCGCCTGAAATTCGTACCGGCCGCTCTTCATGGGGAAGCGCAGCGTGTGCGGCGGGGATGTCATTGAGTGCTCCTCGCCGTTTACAAACCAGAGCAGATCTTCAACGTCCGGCTCAACGACACAGTTTATCGGCAAAAAAGACTGGCCGGGCGGCATCTCGGGGTCTATGAAAAAGCGTGCGCCGGAGCGCGGCCAGATTATTTCAATGTTGTAATCCTCAATTAAACGCCTCGCGCCGGGGCATAGCGGGCTTTGCATACGAGGGGCGACGGGCAGGCCCTGGCTGCGGGCCCACGCTTCGTACTCGGGAGCAAGCGTCAAAAATGATCTGTACTCGCGGTACTGCCTCGGGCAATTTAAGTTCGCGAGCAGGCCGTTGCGGATGTCTACCGGCAAGACGCTGAGCGCGCCGCTTATCTCTTTGGGTTCCGTTCCGGGGGCGAAGAAATCGCTCGTTACGTACGGCGTATTCATGTCGGCGCGAAGGCCGGTCAGGCGGCAGATTGAAAACGGCCTCCAGCCGTCGGGCGCGGGGAAACCGCCCTCTTGAAGCCCGTCGCGTTCGCGCGGGTGCAGGTGCAGCATTATTTTTTTCACAAGCGGCGCGGCGCCGTCGTAGCCGCTTACCCGTTTGGTGGAGTGATTGCCCGCGTTGCCAAGCCAGACCCCAACAAGGTAACGGTTACTCCACGCTACGCACCACGCGTCCCTGAATCCGTTGGACGTGCCGGTTTTGACCGCCACGGCAAACGGGTATTCAAAGTGTCCGCCGCGGGGGAATGTGGGAAGCCGCGCGAGGGGGTCGGCGAGAAACCGCTGAATCATCATTGCGGATTGGGGGGTTAGGGCCTGATCGCGGCGGTTGTTAATCGGCGGTATCGCGTCGTCATCGTCCCTGAACCATACAAGATCGCTGATCCTCCCCTCGTTTCCCAAACTCAAGTACGCTCTGCTGATTGACGCCAGGTCGCTGTAAAGGCCGCCTATTGAAAGGCCGAGGCCGTAATGATCCCCGCGGCCGTCGTCGTCGGCAAGTTTTAAGTGGTTCAACCGCCTGTAAACAAAATTGACCCCTAACTCTTTCATCACCTGCACCGCCGGGATGTTCCGGCTGTTGGCGAGTGCGTATTTATAGAGGATTGGGCCTAAAAAATCTCTGTCGCTGTTGGCCGGGATAAACGAGCGGGCGCCCTCGCCGAAATCGTAGTTGATGTCGCGCAAAATCGTCGCTGCCGTGTACCCCATCTCCTCCATCCCAAACGCGAAGATAAACGGTTTCAGCAAGCTGCCCGTCGACCTTGGCGTCGACGCGTAGTCGTGCATCCCGCTGCGAGACGTAAAATATCCGCCGGAGCCGATATATGCCAAAACTTCGCCGCTGATTCTGTCAATCACAACTGCCGCGCCGTTTTCAACATCACGCTCTCTTAATAGTCTGAGATGATCTGTAAGTTCGTCCTGGACGTATCGCTGTATGTCCATATCTATTGACGAAACGATCAAGCCCTGTTTGTCAAAGTTACTGTTGTGGAGCAGATCTTTATACTTGATAATCGCGTGTATCGCGGCTTCGTCCCGTATGTCTCTTTGCGCGACGGCAAGTTCCGCGAGTTCCGCCATCGACTGCGAGTATTCCTGTTTGTCAATCCACCCGTAGTCTAAACATCTCGCAAGTATCAGCCGCGCCCGCGCCCGCGCTAAATTAAGCCCCCGCGGCGTAAACACGTTCATCCTGCCGGGCGCTCTTGGGATTGATACTAATAGCGCGCTTTCCGCCAAACTTAAATCCTGCACGGGCTTTCTGAAATATCGCCTCGACGCGCAGGGAGCGCCGGCGATTCTGTTACCGTATGGGGATATAGATAAATACTGCCTGACGACTTTGTCGCGCCCGTAAAAAACCGTAAGCCACACCGCAGCGAAAGAGTCTCTGATTTTGGAAAAAGGGTTGCTGCGGCCGCCTCTTTGCAGTCTGGCGGTTTGCATGGCGATAGTCGACGCGCCGGAAAAACTTTTCTTTTTTATATAATTATTGATAAACGCCCGCGCAGCCGACTTCGCGTCGACGCCGATATGATCGCGAAACCTGCGGTCTTCCGCGGCAATCACCGCCGTTACGAGCGTACGCGGCAGCGTATCGGGCATCGGCCAGTAGCCGATATTTCCGCGGGGCGATTCTATCTCGGCTATGAAGCGGTATTTGCGGTCAAGGATAATCCATGAGGGCTCGTAACTTTTCAGGCGGATATCGGCTAAGCTAAAAACAAACGCGGTGAAAACAAAAAGAAACGGCAGGGCGGCCAACCCTAAAACTATTATTTTAGGAATTGACAGCCGCCCGTTTTTATCATGCAGCAAAAAAGAAAACGTCATCCCCCAAACTTCGCCTCCAGTACCATCGCTTCTTCAATAGTGATTACCCGTTCCGGTTCGCTCACCCCGTCGCTCCACCCGTCAAATACCGAGCCGGAATTTGGGACCGCTTTTACAGTCATCGGGACTTCCGCGTAGGCTTTAAATGTTACCCTGTCGGCCGGCACTTCTAAATTATGGATGTAAATCCTGCCGTTGCCGCTTTTTGATATGGTAAAATCAACGGGGCTGCCCAATCCGAAAAATTGTTCTATCTCCCCTTGCATTCGCGCCGGACGGGTTCTGCCAAAATTTCTTATTACCGAAAGGCCGTATTGCCCGGTGCTCATGAAAGTAGCGGTTCTCCAGGGCGCTTCGCCTATCCACCTTGCCTGATCAATCGGTATCTCGCTCTCAATAGGCGCCATCAGTGCGCCTATTCTCGCCTCGACTTTTTCCGGTGTGAAATATGTGGCGAGCAGAAGCGAGAAACGGTTTACAAAGGCGTGCCTGTAACTTTCGTTCTCAAAGAGTTTGCGTGTTAAAAATGTCGAGTGCGGCGGGTTGGGCCAGTCCGGGCCGTTCGGCGCTGTCACGAAATTCAACATCCCGACACTCGGCTGCGTATGGTGGCCGTAGCTGTCGAAACCGTGGTCGGTGTCGAACAGAAACCATTTCCACCTTGTGGCGGGCGAGTTTACGCGCCACCTCTTTAGATTGTTCCCAGGCCAGTCCTTGTTCACAAAGTAAATCTGGCTTTGAATATAGTTAGTGTAATTGTCGATATCAATCCGCTGATCCAAAAGTCTTAAATTTTCATCATCTAACGGCGTAACGCCGGCCAGCCAGCGCATAATATCCTGATAGTCGGCGTCCGAGCCGCTGTTTACCTCGCCGTTGGCCTTAATCAGGTCCAGAAATTCTTCGGGCAAATTATAATTTGTATCAAAGTAATGCCTGGTCGAGCGCTCCCGCAAATTGTGGATACCGAAATATTGCCCGTTGTAGTATACAATTACCGAACGCCCTTTCTGATACTCTATCCCCAGCCCTTTGGTAAGCGAAGTCATGAGCATGCAGCGGATGTAATCGTTGGGAAAATTGTTGCCGTTGTTGCGCAATATAAAGGAATCAAACCTCGTCAGGTGCGGATATTCAGAGAACATCGGGTATCTCAAACTCCTGTGCCCGTACCTGTCCCTGAACCGAAAGCTGACCGATTTTTTCGCGTTAGCCCGCGACCAGCCGCCGAAAATACTCATCCCCGCCGGATGGCTCCACGCGTGCCTTGCCCCGTCCTCGAAAAAGTCTATATGGACAGGCAGCTCAATATCCTGCCAGAAATTCGCACCGTAATAAGGCTCGGTGGAACTCGCGTTCGGCCCCATTGAATACATACCGACAACGGGGTCAAACATATCGACCGGGTCTACAACGATGGAGACAACTGGCAGGCTCGGACGCCGCTTGCCTATGTTTTTGCCCTCGCTGTCGATAATGTTGTCGTCGATAATGTACGTCCGCATAATCGGCACGCTCGCGTAGCTCCCCTGTCTAAACCGGGCGCAGCGCATTATCGTGGTGCGCGTCAGTTCCAGCGTAACGCCCGACCGCAGTTCGCTGTCTATTGTCGGAAGGCGGCCTGTTGTGTCGCAGCAGATCACCCCTTCATCCGTTTCGAGCGGCAGCGTGAACGTGAGCGAGTTTTCAAAGAATCCGCTCGCGGGGATGCTTCCCGCCGGCAGCGGCGGCGCTTGCCCGTCAAACCACTCGCCGGCGATATTCTCGGCGTTTGGCGTAGGCGGCTTGCTGAGCGACCATTTGCCGTTTTGGCCTCTGGCAAAAGAGAGCCCGTGCACACCGGCCGGATAGGCGATTGAGTCCCGTATGTGCCCCTCCGAGTCCATCAAAAACAGGCGTCCGCCGCTCCTGTTCAACTGGAATGGGACGTGTATGTCGCTCCCCCGTTTACGCGCTACTATCTCGCTAAAAGAGAATTCGATAGTCCCGCGAAAACTCGAAGGGTTGCCGAAGCGCACCCCGTAGATGTTAGCTAAATCGGGAAAACTGGTGTTGCCGTGCGGTAGCTCTATGGTGTACAGATCGTTTTCAATTCCGGTTCCGGCTAAAACCGCCGGCCACGCCTCCCAGTCGGGCGTCCCCACCTGCGCGAGGCGGACTTCAAGCTGCGCGTCCTTGTTTATGTTACCCCTCAGAAGAATCTGGTTGGCCGCCGATATGTCAATAGAGTTGGTATCGCCCCATGCCCCGAGCTTCATCATAACCGTCGTGCTCGCCCATGTCAGTGTCGTGGAACTCACTGCGTTGAGCGTTCCGCCGATGCTCGTATTCGGTACAAACGCGTGCGTCGCGGTGCTTTGTCCCGACGGCGTATTCCGATCGTCCGCCCAGTTCCAGGCGCCGACCGCGTTCGCTATCAAATTCGTGCTGTCGCGCGGCGGCGTAAGATTAGAAATGTTCCTGCCGGAAAGAAATATCGTCAAATAACTCCGCGGCGCGACCTCAACCGAATCGCCGAACGCCCACAGCAGCCTGTTCGCGTCATTTGTCAGGTAGTATCCGCCAAGCCTGACCGCCGTATCAGCCGGATTATAAAACTCCACCCACCCCGAAGCGTCACCGAACTCGTCCCGATAACCCACATTGGCCGAGGTCACCTCGTTGATTATGACCGGCGGATTGCCCCGAAAAATCGGCCCGTCCTCCTCCCCCTTGCCGCCATTGCCATTAGGGTCCCGCGTGCTGTCGAAGCAGGAAACAGTAATTGCCGCCGTTACGGCGAGGACGTACGTAAATATTTTTAAACCCGGCGTCTTTTTATACATAGAAACTCCAAAAGAAAAAGGTCAAAAATACAATATATATGACGCCTACTATAACTTCAAGAGGTTTTTAACGAAAGCATAAATAAATATGGATACTCAGCACCTCAACACCGCGATTTCCCCTTCTGTTTCCCACGATATCCGTTCGTCCCACGGTTTCTTTTTCGTTTCCGCGCGGCGGTCGAATATTACTAAATACGCCGGTGCGTTTTTGTCGATTTTATCGCGGTATCTTGTTATTTGCCGCAGCCCGTCGCCGCGTACTTCGGCGGGGGTATCATACGAGCGGATGAGCTTGATTTCTATGATGTAGGTTTTGTTGTTGTATTCTACTGCCAAGTCCATCCGCCCCCGTCCCGCGGCATATTCGCGCTCTATGTGGCCGCCGCCGTTTAGTATTCGTTGCAGGAATGCCATCAGCAACAAGTGCGGGAATGCTTCTGTGTAGTCTGATTTTTCTTCCCATATTTCGGAGTGTCTGCGCCAAAATGCCTGAAACTCTTTGAGCAGGGTGTCCATGTCGAGATTTCCGTTTTGTTTTAGCCATTGCCATCCGTCCTCATCGGGGTCGGGAATTGCAAGCTGCGGCGCGTAAGTAATCTCCCGCGCCAACACTTCACGGTATATCGGATTGGCGATTTGCGGGCCTAATCCACTTCCATTTGCTCTAACAAGGCCCAAATCAAGGCAGATACGAAAAGCGTCGCTTTGGGTGAGTTCCAGATCGACGTTGCCGGTAAAAAAAGTTTCCATGACTTTGCGGACAGACGGCTCCCGCAGTCTGACTGCGAGGGAATCGAGGTGCGTTTCTCTCGCGAGTATCATTTGTTCACGCGCGGTTTTTATGTGTTCTATGGTTACCGTGCTGTAATCGTCACTTTTCAATATACGCATGGTAGCGCGCTGGAATAGCGAATTGACAATCCACGGCTGCCCCATCGATTGCTCCCATACGTAGTCAAGTGCCTCATTAGTGATTTGCTGCCCTGTCTCTTCGGTACGCAGGGCGAACAGTTCCTGCACGTTATCCTTGGAAAAATTAGCAAGCAGGATTGAGTCCGTTTTTATGTTAAAAGGCGACTGCGGATTTGGCTGAACCCCGCCTTTCGCGGCGGTGATGTAGTCTTTGAGGTCTCTCATGCCAACAAGCGCTATTGATACCGGAAATTTCCCGATACCGCGTTCCATAAATCCGCCGCGCAACTGGCGCAGGAAGCTGATCATGGCCTCGCCTTCCAAAGCGTCGACCTCATCGAGCATCAAAACAAGCGGTTTGGGCGCGACAACCTCCGAGAAATTCCGCAATATCTCTCTTAACATCCCGGACGGCACAGTTGTTTGTACCTCAGGAATCGGCAGGCCGGCAGAATACGCGTGTTCCTGAATAGCATTGCATAAACCGGGCATACAGCGTTCCGGCTCAACCAGCATTTGGCACTGTTCCAGCGTGATATAACACGCCGCGGCCTCGCCGCTCGCGTTTATCTCCCGCGCCCAGCTTTGCAAAAACGTAGTCTTCCCCGTCTGCCGCGGGGCGTGAAGCACCCAGTACAGGCTGTCTTTGACATAACGGTCAAGCTGCGCGTCGACAAGGCGTTCGGCGGGCGGCAGTGTGTAGTGATCCCAGGGAAAACAGGGACCAGTAGTGTTAAAAAAACGCACGGGGCGCTTGGGCGGATAATCAATTTTCATGGTTTTCTCCTAATAACACGAAAATACATCATGGGGCGCCCGGATGTCAATCCGGCAAGCCTGCCAGCGCTATTTCTAAAATCACGCAAACCCCATTTTTACCGCCTTTATCCACTTAGCCCCCTGCTCCGACCCGAGTATGCGGACAAGTTCCCCATTAAGGGGAACCCTCCCGAATTGAAGCCTTGAAGCAGAGGCTTACGCGGTTTTAGAGGCAGACTTTGAGACCTATTTAGACCGTTTTTGGAATAAATTCCATTTTTTTGCTTAAAAGTATTAATCCCCCAATTAAATCTTGCGTTGTGCCGTCCGGCGACATCACTGCTGTGGTACAGTTGCCGGGCGGTGCCCAGTCAAGATATGAATCTTAAAAAAATTACTCCCCAATACGCCGCATCAATTATATTGTATATAGCTTGAAACCATAGGGTAAATGGGTTATCGAGACATGACGGCCATGTTTCAGCAGTAGTTATAGCGTAAAAGAAAGGAATACTATATGCAAGTCGGAAATGTTTTGGATAGAGAAACCGGTAATATGGTAAGTTTTATCACATTTATCATATTCGAATTTGGAGAATCGTATAAAATGGGCAAACGGGAAGCATATCTTTACTTGAAAAAATATGGAGGGCTTGATTTTATATACGAGCACTGGTGGGCCTTGCATACCGATAACCCGTACTACGCAGTCAGAGATATCTTTGATGTGTGCAGGAATAACGGCGGGCGCATATGATAATTTATCACGGAAGCTATACGGAAATAAAACAAATAGACCTGTCGAAATGCGAGCCATACAAAGATTTCGGCAAAGGCTTTTACGCAACAAATATCCGAAAACAAGCGGAAATATGGGCTGCGAAACAAGGTAAACGTTATGGAAACACCGGTTTTGTTACAGGATTCAAATTTACTGAAAGCGCGTTCGAGGATAGCGACTATAAAACATTGAAATTCACCGGATATACAGACGAATGGTTTGAATTTGTAATAAAAAATAGAGATAAAAACGCGAAAATACCGGCCCACAACTTTGATATTGTAGAAGGGCCTGTCGCCAATGATAATATAGTTGTCGAGATAGGAAATTATCTGAGAAAAGTCATAACGAAAGAGTACTTTTTCAGAGAATTATCAAAATATCCAGACCCCACGCACCAAATCTGTTTTTGCACCATGAATTCTTTACGTTCCATAGAAAGAATAGACTTACAACCGCTCTCAAAAATGGAAATAATAGGAAATCATATTGTCGCTAACCTGATAACTACTCACGACTTGCCCAAAGACAACGCAACAGACCTATTTTACAACTCGGAAACGTTAGAAAAATTGTCTGACGAAAGTACCGGATTATACGAAAAATCATGGCAAGAAATATATACAATGCTGGTAGAAGAGCAAGACGAGGCCATCGCGAAATTGAGGGCGCAAATTGGCGGAGATAAAGGGTGACAAACCGACCACAAGGGACGCGGGAGGGAACCGTGAGGAACACTCCCGAGTTAATGACTTGATACAGGGTGGCGCAACACCATTACCGACCATGCGCTTACCCCTCGTTTATATCTATAACACCCGCCTCACGACGAGACAATAAAAAACTAACTTCAATCAGCCAAACAGCGCAGGGAGAACAGGCCCGTCTTGTCGAAGCCGAAGTAGTTCCTGTACACGTCGCCGAAGTAGTAGAACAAGTACCGGTACCACGCGTAGCCCGCATCGTACTCCGTAGCGCTCCACCAGAAGCCGTAGTAGCCGGCATGGTGGAAATCGCCACTCCAACCGCCGCCGCCGGGCAGAGCCGAAAAACCGAAATCATCTGTACCGGGAACTCCATCCCACCAACCGGTTACTGACCTCAACCTCGCTCCCGCTACTGATGAACCACCGGCAGAATTAACCAATATCTCCCACTCAGCATCGCTCGGAACATGCCAACCTTGAGGGCAAATACCACGATGACGAGACTGAACCTGATTAGCACAACTACCACTATTACAAGAAGGGGGCAATTCCATAGCTGTAGACCAATCATAAAGACGACCATATTTAGCGCAACTGTCAGGACTGTTATTGTAACACGAACCAAGATTGTTGCCATCACCGGCCCAATTCAAATTCTCGGCCATCCAAGTCTGAGAACCAATAGTAACGGTACGGTACCTTTGGCCATCACGATCATCAACAAGAGTATCACCCGTAGGAAGAGAAATCAACGAAAAATTAGCAGTAACAGTCCTGTCTGCTGTCATAGACACAGTAGTATTAGCCAAACTAGAATTGGTAACCCCGACACCCGTCCAACCCGTAAACGCATAACCAGCGTTTGCCGTAGCGCTTATCGGAGCATTTGTCCCAGCATTAAACGTACCGCCGCCCGTAACGGTACCACCGGTACCGGCATTAACCGTAAGCGTGTAGGTAACGCAACCGTTAAATGTCGGCTGTGCAATACAACATGCCGACCCCGGCTCAGCGGTAGCAAGACCGAAACAAGGAGGGGAATCGCTACAATCAGAGAGTTGTGATAAAAATCCAAACGCCTCACACATCTGTAAGTTCGTCATGCTGGGATTGTCAGGGTTCGGCAGATGCGGGTCTCTTATTGGCCAACATCCGTGCGTAGGCCAATAGCAAAAAGAAGTAACAACGGAAAAGTTGGCTGTCACAGTCTTATTCGCGTCCATCAACACAGAAGCGCTTGCAAGGCTCGCGTTAGTGATACCCGTTGCCCCCGTCCATCCCTCAAATGTGCAGTTTTCCACCGCGGTAACAGATATGTTGGCGGGTATCCCTGCCTCGTATGACCCGCCGCCCGTCAAGGCAACGGCGCAGAGCGCAGGGCTTGCGTTGACCGTGAGAGTGTAGGTCTCGGAATATACGTCTTTAACACAGCGCAAAGAGTAGTGACTCCGCACCACATTGCCAACATCTCCCAATAGTGGCCTGTATACAGCGCTATTGTTGGATTGCATGTGCCCGCATAAAGCATGATTCACCTCTTCAAGCGTAGCACTCCACCAGCTACCTTGCGTAGCGTTGGCGATTTCGAAGGCGGGCAAAGCCGAAAAACCGTAATCGTCTGTACCGGGGATGTACGAGCTACCCTCCGGAGAATACCAACCTGTCACAGACTTCAACCTCGTCGCCGCAATATTACTACTACTAGACCCTAAACTGACCCCACTTGCGTTGGGATCAACATAATTCACAAGGATATCCCATTCATTAATACTCGGAATATGCCAACCGTCAGGACAAATACCTTGAACGCCGCTGGGACTTGACGAAGAACTTGAAGCGCCATTCATGGCTACTGCCCAACCATAAAGACAACCATTGTCCCCGCAAACAAAACTTCCAGGAGTAAACTTCAAATCCTCGGCCATCCAAGTCTGAGTACCTATTTGCACGGTGCGATAGCATCGGAGGTCTCTCCCGTCAATAAATGACCCGTATTCAATGCTGTTGTTGAAGTGACCGTGACCGTCGTCTCCACAGACCGGAACTATTTGCCGTGCGAAGTTGGCGGTCAATTCTAAATTGCCGTCCATTATAACCGTTATCTCGGTGTCTGCGGACGTCGACGCACCCGACCACCCCGTGAACGTGTAGTCTGCGTCAGGCGTAGCCGTTACGGTAACAGATGTACCGGCGTTATAGTTAGCCTGAGACGGATTACGTGATATGCTACCGCCAGCTGTTGGATTACTACTGACCATGAGTGTGTAGGTAACGCAACCGGGAAATGCTGGCTGTGCAATACAACACGCAGATTCCGGCGACGCAGTAGTGAGACCGTCACACGGGTCGGGAGGAATTTCCGTAAAATTAGCAGTCACAGTCTTATCCATATCCATCAATACAGACGTACTCGCAAGGCTCGCGTCTGTGATACCCGTCGCTCCCGTCCATCCCTCAAACGTGCAGTTTTCAGCCGCGGTAACAGATATGTTGGCGGGTATCCCTGCCTCGTATGACCCGCCGCCCGTCAAGGCACCGGCGCAACCCGCAGGATTTGCATTGACAGTCAGCGTGTATGTGGGTATGTCGTCGTCAATCCACTGCGCGTAGAGTGTGATATTTCCGGTTATCACGAGCATGTTTCCTTCGGCGTAGGAGTCCCCGCTTCCGTCTGCCCTTGTGTTCCATCCTGCGAAGTTATTGTCTATTTTTGATAAATCGCCCGCGCCTAAAATCGTAACGGTCGAGCCGCTAAAATACGGAGAGTTGCTGTCTATGGGCGCGGTACCGCCGTCATTATCGTTTCCATCGTAGGCAACGGTGTAGGTAGATAGCGCCATCCACCCTGCCGTCAGCGTTACGTTATTGACAATTACAGTTGCGGCTCCATACATTACCTCGCCGGCGAACCATCCGTCAAAATTGTAACCGGTTCTTGTTGGAGCGTTGGGGCTAATTGCCGCAAAGACGCTGCCGCTGTCAACGGTAACGGATGAGATGGTTTCAGGCGTCCCGCCGTTGGTGTTGAAGACGACGGTAAACCGCGTGACGATTCTAACATCCGGTTCGCAGCTAAAATTGGCGGTAACGGTTCTGTTTGCAGTTATCAGCACGGTGGTGGCAGCCGCGCTTGGGTCGGCGACGGCGTCGGCCGGTATCCAGCCGTTGAATGTGCATCTTGCGCCTATCGGCGTTGCGGTTATGGGGGTGTTTGTCCCTTGCGAGAATACGCCGCCGCCTGTAACGCTGCCGCCGTCGCCGGCTACTACCATTAGCGCGCAGCTTGCTACGGGCGGCCCCTCGTGCTGTCGGAAGTTTGCGGTTAGCGTTTCGTCGCCGCCGGGCATGGTAATTGTGATGGGGTTGGCCGTTTCTGTTGTCGCCCCCGACCATCCTGTGAAAACGTATCCGTCCGCTGGCAGCGCCAGCGCTGTAATTTGTGCTCCGGCGTCTTGCGGCATGGTTCCGGAC
>JAITFQ010000137.1 GCA_031281225.1 Chitinispirillales bacterium | reverse complement strand
ATTGTGAGCGGGCTGTACATAAATGATAACAGCCTTTCCTATGCCGGATTGTTCGGCGTAGTTCTACACGAGGGCGGCGGCAATGACGCGACAGTGAAAAATTTAGGCGTTACAGGCGTGGACATTACCGCCGGCGGTAATGTCGGCGCCATAGCGGGTTTTATCCGTAACGGCGTTATAGCCGATTGCTACTCCACTGGTACCGTCACCGGTGACGGTAGCAATGTCGGCGGTTTAGTGGGGAGCCTTGAAGCTGCCGGATGGATGTGGGGCAGTACCAGCACCATGACCAACTGCTACTCTACCGCGGCGGTTAGAGGTGGTGGCAATTGGAGCGGCGGCCTTGTGGGTTACTCTAACTGGAGCAATGTAATCAATAGCGCCGCGCTCAACCCAAGCGTAGTGTTAACCAATATCAACGGACCCAGCGGACGCGTAGTCGGCCAAAGCGATAACGCCGCTCCGTTTAACAACGTAGCCTTTCACGCCATGACCGGCAACTTCCGCCATGCCAACGGCGACGACATCAGCGGTGCCGAGATTCACGCCGACGGCACGATTGGCGGTCTGTTCACCGCCCCCGTATGGACAACCGCGAACGGCAGCCTCCCCGGCTTCGGTACGGTCGTTCCCATGCCGTATTATATCGATTCGGCGGACAGAACCCTGATAGCGGCAACCCCCATAACAGGCATAACTTTCCCTAGAACGAGCGCACCGCCGTCAACCGAGATTGACGACGGTGAGGGCTACACGGCAACGCTCTCCTGGGACGGCGGCACCCCCGCGGCATTTGTGGCCGGTACGGTCTACACCGCGACTATCACACTGACAGCGTTGGACGGCTATGCGCTCAAGGGCTTTACGAATACGGATGACATAGCCGGATTTACGGTAAACACCATCGCGCCGACCGAGTTTATAAGCGGCAGCGACGCGACGCTTGTGTTCAAGATAACGTTCCCTCCCGCGCTTGATATCGCCATCGAATGGTATCTTGCCAATCCGAACGCGACGACCTTTGAAGTCACCACCGCCGATGAACTGGCGTCAATAGCGGCGATTGTCAACGGGAACTGGGGCGGAGGCGGAGCGGTCGATTTCTCGGGGAAAACCATCAGCCTCACCAACGACGTCAATCTTACTGGCGAATGGACTCCGATAGGAACCTACGACGTGTCGGGAACGTCAACAAATCCATTCAACGGCACTTTTGACGGCGGCGGCAACATCGTGAGCGGGCTTGTAATCAACGATGCCACGTTTAACCATGCCGGATTTTTCGGCTATATCGGCTCCGACGCGACAGTGAAAAATTTAGGCGTTGTTAATGTAAATATTGCCGCTGGCGATTATGTCGGCGGGATAGCGGGATACGTTGACGGAGGCGCGATTCAAAATTGCTACTCGACGGGTACGGTCAAAGGCCGGGAATACGTTGGCGGCATAGCGGGAGTTGTTGGAGGCACTGTGGCCAACAGCTACTCTACCGCCGCGATTAGCGGCAACAGATATGCCGGCGGCGTAGTGGGGAGGGTTATGGCTGGCACCGTAAGCTACTGTTATTCCACAGGCGCAATCAGCGGCGACGGATTTGTCGGAGGTGTAGCGGGACTTATGAACGGCAACAGCGCCGTGACCAACTGCGCCGCCCTGAACCCAAGTTTGGCAGGCGCGGCGACGGAGACCCACGGGCGCATAATTGGAGACGCCTGGTGGGGCACGGCATCGGACAACATAGCGTTTAGCGATATGACAGCCCTCTCTTTCAATACCCAAAGAGGCGAGAGAGAGCCGGAGAGAGATTGCCATGGCGCGGATATTACCAAAGACGATGTCCTCGCCGACGGCACGATAGGCGGCCTGTTTGCGGACGGCGATATATGGACGGCCGAAGATGGCAAGCTGCCCGGCCTTTTCGGTAAAACGGTGAATTTGCCCGTGCACTTCGGCGGCACTTCGGTGGCGTCTGCCGACCGTGTCATTCCGGGAGATACTGTTGAAGAGGCTACCGTTATCATCCCCGCCGGACCGCTCGACAGTGAGTTCACCGCCGGCCCGAATCCTGTTGCGCGGTCATCGGGTATCGTCAATTTTTACCATCAAGGCAGACGTATAAATGATGGTGTGTTGACAATTTTTGATGCGTCGGGTAATGTTGTCAATCGTGTAAATATTAGCGACAGGTTAATAACGACCGGCAATCAAGACAGGCGCGTCATCGGTTCGTGGGATTTGACCGATTCGCGCGGCAGGCTGGTATCCGAAGGGACATATTTGGCACGCGGCGTATTGACAACCGTCGACGGCAAGAGCGAGCGGGTATCGGTGGTTGTTGGGGTTCGGTGATTTTTTGTGTATTTCAGGCGGCCATTCTTGGCCGCCTGTTATCGTATCACCGCAAGCCTAAACTGTGGCAGCGGTCATCTCTTTGCGCGCCAGCTCGCTGATGACCGCCTCCGGCGTGGTGTGACAAGCGGCGGCGCACACCCTGACGCACGAGGGCGGCACAGCCGTGTACCCTACCGACTCGGTGTACGGGCTTGGCGCATGCGTGACCAATCCTAAGGGGATAGATAAGATCGTACGGCTTTTGGAGAAAGACAAAAACCGCCCTTTTTCTTTTATTTGCAGCGATTTTTCGCAAGTCAGCCGCTACGTCCGCCTGTCAAACGCGCATTACAAGCTAGGGAGCCACCTGTTTTATCCGTTTGTACCCGTGCCTTTTAGATTACAGCCGATATTATCAACAGGCCGTCCCTTGTAATGGGTTTTTCGGGTAGCGTCGACCCACCCCTATCTTCTTGAAATCATGGATTACATCCTGCCAGTTGCCTCTACATACAGTAGGGGCTTTCTCCATGTAAAACTCAGTGCGCTCAAGAATGGTAAAAATCCCCAAGACGTCAGCCATTTTACAGGCAAGGTATGAATTTTTTACTAAATTTGATGTGCCGTCACCGTGTAGACAGTTCATAACATAAAATAAGTGCCCCAATTCATGCGCCACTATGTTGCGCGTCGCAATGGCATCTATTGAATGTGGAACTACAACCTCGTACCGGCACTCGTCCCACCGTAAAAACGCAACCCCAATCTTGGAATTACTATCACGACAGGCGCTCTTTATGACAATTTTAAACCCCTTTTTGCCGTATGTTTTTTGGATGTAACGCTCTAATGCCATCACGATTGGTGCAAGATGCTGTGTTCGCACATAATTATCGTAAAAGTACAAATAGTCGCGACACAAGTCACCTACCAGCGCAACATTAGCCGAATCAGTAATGCCTAACTGTGAACATATTATTGGCAATTTTTCGCCATTAAGTTTAAAATCAGACATATAACACCTTTCTATGTTTAAATGCTGTCATGTTTCCAAATACCCGAAAAGAAAGCCCCGACGAGAGCCTCGTACTGCTCTCGCTCTTGATCGTGATCAGTCTCTGATGCAATATCGCCCCCCGAATAAAAAACATTCTCGCTGTTATCAACGCCCATAGCCTTTAGAATGGCCTCCGATTTATCGGAGCAGGATGATAGCCCGAGACTGTCAAGAACTGATTCCAGTCCCGATCTCCCGCCGTCATAACAGCGCCTTATCCGTGTCAACTCTATTGACCTTAAAGACCTGTTTTCAATGGCAACTGCACTCATAACCCCTCCAGTAATATGTGTTTATAAATATATATTAGTAATATAATACTGCCCCACTTAAAAAATCCCATTAAAAATAAAAATTTTTAGGACACACGAGTAGACTGCGTTGACACGCGTCGTATACTCACAACAAAAACAGTCTAAGACTGTCAAATAAAAATTTTAATGTCAAGGGTTTTTAAGAAATAAAATCTTAGCAAATCTTAGTCATTTAGTCATTGGTATATATGCACACACCCCGCGTATTTGTTTTAATTTCGCATTTTACGTTTCAAAATCCGAAACCCCTACCCTAACTTCTCATCAAAATAATATATGGTTTTTGTTAATGCAAGCTTTTTTTATTTTTTTATTGTCCATTAGGTGATACAAGCATTAGCTTTCACCGTCTTTTTGTCGTAACTCCTTACAATTCAACAACTTATCCTAATGGTGTTCATTTTGGGGAGATACGCGGGGGACGTGTGCCGGAGGCGTTCATTGGAAAACCAACCCGTGCCTTGCCGACCCTGGCCCTAGTTATTTCGTTATGTCATTTTATTTCAATATAACAAAACCCCTTCTTTCTAATGGACAATTTGGGATAAAAAAACGTTTTTGGTCTTGCCATGAATTATATTATAGCGGACTTAATTTGATTTTTAATAAAAGATAAATGATCTCATTCGAAAACATATCAAAGCAATACGGCGACGCGATTCTGTTTGACGGTGCGAGTTTCAGTGTGAACGAGAAGCACTGTACGGCGCTTATCGGGCCTGACGGGTCGGGAAAGACTACGTTGCTCAGGATGATTGGGGTTTGACCGACGCGCGAGGCCGCCCGGTATCATCCGGCGCGTATTTGGTGCGCGGCATAATTATCACGTTGGATGGAAAGCGTGAGCGGGTGTCGGTGGTGGTTGGGATTCGCTGATGACCGCCTCCGGCGTGGTGTGACAAGCGGCGGCTTTTATCCGCAGCCCCAAAGTAATTTTTCCACAAAAAAACATCAAACCCTCATCTTCGCCGGCATAATATATTTTATGAGCTATGCAGATATACGAGGTTCATCCGGTCAACCCGCAAAAACGCTACCTTGAAGCGGCGGCGCACACCCTGACGCACGAGGGCGGCATAGCCGTATACCCTACCGACTCGGTGTACGGGCTTGGCGCGTGCGTGACCAACCCTAAGGGGATAGACAAAATTGTGCGGCTTATAGAAAAAGACAAAAACCGCCCGTTCTCCTTTATTTGCAGCGACTTTTCGCAAGTCAGCCGCTACGTCCGCCTGTCAAACGCACACTACAAGCTGATGAAAAGGTATCTGCCGGGGCCGTACACGTTCATCCTCGACGCTACAAACTTAGTGCCAAAGCGAATATCGCCCAAGAGAAGAACGGTGGGGATACGTATGCCAGAATCGATCGTAACGCTTGAGCTTGTAAAACTTATAGGCGAACCGCTGGCCAACACCTCCGTCAACATCGCCGGCGAGCTGGCTTTCGACCCAAAGGAGATAAAGTCTGCCGTGAAGCACGAAGTGGACGTCATGCTCGACGCCGGCCCGCTCGACACGCCGGAACCGTCGACAGTCGTCGACCTGACGGGCGGCGAACCGGTTTTGGTGAGGCTCGGCAAGGGCGAGTGGGATGAATCGGACTATTAATTTTGACTACTGATATGGAGAACTGATAGTGGGAACAGAGATTGAACGCTTGATTGACATCGTGGCGAAACTTCGCTCCCCCAACGGATGCCCGTGGGACAGGGAGCAGACAAACCGCAGCATTTTGACATGCCTCCTCGACGAGGCCTACGAATTTTTTGAGGCTGTAGATAAAAATGACGACGGCATGATGTGCGAGGAGTTGGGCGATTTGCTATTGCAAATTGTGCTGCACGCGCAAATCGCGAGCGAGAGCAAGAGGTTTGACATTGAGGACATCGCGAAAATGATAAGCGACAAACTCATAAGGCGTCACCCGCACGTATTCGGCGAAGAAACGATATTATCGCCCGAGGACACTATCAAGCGGTGGGAACAGATTAAAAAGAGCGAGTACGGCGACAATCGGCGCAAGTACATGGTCGACGACATCCCCGACGCGCTCCCCGCGCTGTTCAGAGCGGAAAAAATGCAGCGCCGCGTCGCGCAGGTGGGTTTCGACTGGAACAACGTCGGGCCGGCGCTCGACAAGGTCGAGGAAGAGTTCAAAGAGTTCAGGGAAGCGATGGCAAATGGCGACGCCGGTCACACCGAAGAGGAGCTTGGCGATATACTGTTTGCGCTTGTAAACGTCGCGAGGCATTCCAAAATCAGCGCGGAAAACGCTTTGAGGGCGGCGACATACAAGTTTGCCAAAAGGTTCAGATTTGTCGAAGACAAATTTAGAGAGATCGGGAAAGATATGCGGGGGGCGGGGCTTGAGGAGATGGACAAGTATTGGGAAGAGAGTAAAAATCCAATAATCAATACGGGAGAGTTGTAAAATGCAAGACCGGCATAAAGACGACGAGATGTACTTTAAGGAGTTGGCGAAAGGCACGGGCGACTATGTTATACCCTATATTGAATCGGTGAAGAAAATACCGGAAAATTCCGTAGTGCTCGAAATTGGCTGCGGGCAGGGGGGAAATCTGTATCCGTTTTTGGAAAAAGGGTGCCGGGCGATAGGGATAGACAAGAATGACGGCAAAGTGGGCTTCGCGAACGATTTTTTCAAAAATTGCAAAAATGCGCACAACTTGACTTTGCTGAACATGAATTTTTATGAGGTAGACCCAAATTCGCTTCCGAAAGCGGATTTTGTTTTGATAAGGGATGTGCTGGAACACATCGTCAACAGAGAGGCTTTTTTCGAGCGTCTAAAAGAATTTTTGGCAGACGGCGCTGTCATATTTAACGCGTTCCCTCCGTGGAGGATGCCGTTTGGCGGCCATCAGCAGGGGTTGAAGAACCGCCTGCTCTCCAAACTGCCCTGGTTTCACCTGCTCCCGTGCTGTATTTTTGAACTTATATTGAAAATCGCCGGCGAAGATGAAAAACTTTACAAGGACCTTCTGCGCGATGAAGTCAGGCGGACAAAGCTATCCATCCGCGAATACAAAAAACTGCTGAAAAAGAGCGGATTCGAAATAGAAAAAGAGACCTATTACCTGGTAAACCCGAGCTATAAACTGAAATTCGGGCTAAAACCGAGAATTTTACCGGGCATTCTCAAAATTCCTTTTCTATGCGACTTCTACACAACCGCGCATTACAGCGTTATAACAAAAATCTATTCATCCGCAAACTAAATGCCCCCCCTCGCGGCATCCCGGAATTCATCCTTCCTAAAACTTACACATTCCGTGGAATATTTTTTTCAAGCGACAGCACGTTCGACGTTCCCCCCTCAATAAACGACTGTTCCGATATCCTCGTAAGCACCGCGTTGTCGGCGAATTCCTTAACCGTCAGCGACCCCATGTTGCACATCACCGATTTAATTTTCGCGAGCGTCAAGTCAAGCACATCCTTGACATTCCCCACGACCGGAACATACGCGTCGACCCCTTCTTCAAACTTCATCCCGGCTTCCCCGCTCCCCTGATTGTAGCGCTGCCAGTTCCTCGCCCTGTTTGAGCCCTCACCCCAGTACGGCTTGTATATCCCCCCGCCGATTGAAACGCGCGGCGTCGGGCTTTCGCTGGTCATAGCGAAATAGCGCCCCATCATCACAAAATCGGCACCCATGGCGAGCGCGATTATTATTTGCGTATCGTTTGAAAGCCCGCCGTCGGAACACAGCGGTATGTAAACACCCGTCTCCTCATAATATTTATCCCGCTCCTTCGCCACCGCCATAAGCGCCGACGCCTGCCCGCGGCCTATCCCCTTCTGCTCACGGGTGATACAGATCGACCCGCCGCCGATCCCCACCTTGACAAAATCGAGCCGCGCCTCCTGTGCAAGGAATCTGAACGCATCGCCGTGCACCACGTTGCCGCCGCCGATAATCACGCTGTCGCCGTAGGTTTCCCTTATCCAAAGCGCGGCCTCTTTCTGATAGTCTGAATAACCGTCCGACGCGTCGAGGCACAAAACGTCCACGCCCGCCTCAATAAGCGCAGGGACGCGTTCCGTGTAATCGTGCGTGTTTATCCCCGCCCCCACCGCGAACCTTTTTTGTTTGTCTGTGAGTTCGTGCGGGTTATTCATGTGGTTGACGTAGTCTTTTTTGAACACGAGGGACTGCAAACACCCATCCTGATCCAGTATTGGCAAGCACTCTTTTTTCCCTTTGTGAAGCATGACATTCGCCTCATGAAGCGATATGCCGACACGCGCCAGCACCACATTTTCACGTGCGGTCATGAACTCGCTCACAGGGCGTTTCTTTTCGTCGTCGAACTCACAGTAATCCTTATCGGTGAGGATTCCGAGAAACACGCCGTTTTTGCTGCCGTCGTCAGTAATCGCCATGGTTGAGTGCCCAGTTTTCCTGCGCAGTTCAAGCGCGTCGCTGAGCGTGTTGTCGGGGCGCAGGTTGGAGTCGGAAGCGACAAAACCGGCCTTGTGCGCCTTCACCTTCGCGACCATCTCGGCCTGCGCCTCAATCGTCTGCGAAGAGTATATAAAAGCAAGCCCCCCTTCCCGCGCCAGCGCGATAGCCATCTCCGGCCCGGAAACCGACTGCATGCTCGCGGAGACAAACGGAATATTGAGCGAAAACTGGGATTCCTCCCCGGCCTTGGTATTAAATCTAGCTACAGGCGCACGGAGAGAGACATTTTTCACCTGGTGCTCCCTGCGCGTCAGACGCGGGATTAGCAGGTACTCGGAAAAAGTGCGGGAAACTTCGTCGATTATTTTAGCCATTTTTTATAACCTTAACACAATACATTGCCCGATTCCTTCGTCAGATTGATTACGGCATAGATTTTCATATAATATACACTAAAACAGGGTAAAAAACAATAGTTTTGCCAAAAAAGGTGTGAAAAACAATCGGGGGAAGGTCATTACGGGAAGCGGCGTATCAACGCCACCCCCCATGCCCGCGGTAAGTAGCGCCGGCGTACATGCATATTTCTCCCAAAATAATACAAATACATTAGCTTGTCAAAAAGTTTTTTTGTTGACATCGCATTTTTCCGGGACAATCACTAAGTTTTGAAACACCCGCGTAAACGCGTAATCAATAGGCGTAGCGGGGTTTTTGTGTATAGTACCGGCGCTGGGGTTTTTACCGCCCCTAGGTGCTCCTTAAATGACTCTACCCCGCCGTAGCCGCCGCTGGGGTTGCAGTCAAATATTTCAAAACCTCTGCGGGCGGCGTCGATAATTATCTCCCAGTAAAGCAAATTGTTGGGCCCGTGGACGAAATGCCGCGCGGATGCCGAGGCATGCCAGCCCACCGCGTGCTTGTTCCAGTAAAAGCAGAGCATTCCGGCTATGACCTCTTCCCCTTTTAGGGCAAGCCATAAAATCTCACGCTCGGTTTTACCATCATAAAGCCGCCGGAAAAATTCGAGCGGGTATACCGCCCTCGGCTTCAACTCACGCGAAACCCACCTGTCGACAGACTCAAGGTAGAGGGCGTAATACTGCTCGCACTCCTGCCAGCTTTGAGCCTGCCTCACAGAAATCCCGTTGCGGACAGCTTTCCTCAATTTCTCTTTATGGCCGCGGTTTGACCTGCTGTAAAGCTCGTTCTCACCAAGCGTAAGGTCAAGCGCGTAAGTGTAGTCTTGCGTAAATCCATCAACCTTTAACCATGCCGCCGAGTTATCGAACGGATTTATTCTGAATGTGAGGTTCTTTTTTGATACCAATAAATTCGCTAGAATTTTAACGTGCTCCTCATTCAGGGGGGACGTACTGACCCACCCGCCGTAAGTCCCGCCCGGGGACGAAAAATTGTCAACCAACAATCCTCCCGCGCGTTTGATTTTGGCGATGGGGATAATGGCCGACGCGCCGTCATCAAAAGTTATTTCAAGAGCGGTGTGATTTTGATTGGGAGCGATGATGTCGTACCAATAAGGCGTATGAAAATATGTGGCGTAAGGACAAGCCTTGGCGGTTGACAGCCATTTTTCCCGTGACGCTTCTGTTATGTTTTGTATACGTATATTTGCCATAATTAATTTAACTCAACTTGTCTCTATAAGTTCCTTAAACCAGCTAATATTAAAATTGGGGTTGATATTTGTCTTAACAAATTTATCTAAATTTTGATAGTCGGTACCGTCAAGCCGACCGCGCAGGCCGCGCAGTGTCGCCGGCGCGTATCCGGTGTTCATTCCCCAAAACAGCATGTCGAGCCAGTTCTCGCAGTTACATATATTACGGCAAGTAAAATCAACCTTTCCCATCTTGCCTTTAGCGGCTTTCATAATCATCGTAAACGCCTTCCTTATCCCGCCCTTTTTAAAAACCTTTGCGATAACATTGTCCGACCTGCGAAGCTGCGAGCCCAAATTGGCCCCGCACGTAAAAAAATCGCCGCGCGGCGAAAATCTGATTGTAAAGTATTGATTGTAGCACTGTATCCTGCGCAGATCATCGTGCCGCATGAGACAATCAAAATTATGCACCGTTGGCGGATGAGCAGCTTTCATTTCCGCATAAATATCCAAAAATCTGCGGTAACCCTTTTCCCTGTCTCTCAATATTGACAACTCGCATTCTACAGGCATAACCGGTAGAAGCGCGAGGTTGACGCTTGGGGAAACGGTTGCGATCCGGGCGGCGAAGCCCGGCAGCGTGTCGATGTTATTTTCGGTAACAACGGTATTGACCGTTATCTCCGGAAGCGGCGGCGAATCGGCAGGGCGCACATCAATCAGTTTTGCGATTTTTTCGAGAACGGCATCGCCGCCAAGCCCACGCGTCGCCATGTTTATCTCCCCCGGCCCATCAATACTGATTACGAGGCGGTCGATGTATGGAAAAGCACTTTCTAGCTTGCCCGGCGCGGTACCGTTGTGTACCACCCTTATAAAAGGATCCCATGATTTTTTCGCCGCCGAAAGAAGTTCCGGCAATTCCCCGACCAACATCGGTTCGCCGCCGCTGATGTTCAATACGTGCGGCCTGTATGCGCCGATGCGGTTCACAACCTCGAATCTGTCAATCACCTCCGGCGCGCTGGCCCGCTTCATTATTGACGGGTCGCAATACGTGCAGCTCAAATTGCAACGGTCGGTGATTTTCCACGTAGCTATCCAGCAAAAGTTATTGTGCGTCATAGAGTAAAAATATATCAAGACGGTGTTCAGCGGCAAATACTGTCATATATCTTCTCGACACCGCCGATGTACAGCGCCATCGAAAATTTCGCATCTAACTCCTTGCGCGCTTCGGTAACAATTTTTTCCCGCAATTCAAAATCGCTCAAAAGCGAAACCGCTCTATCCGCCACCTCATCAATTTTTCCACGTTTAACCAAAAATCCCGACACCCCGTTGGTAAAACACTCCCCCACCCCGCCGCAATCATACGCAACGACCGCAGCCCCGGATGCCATCGCTTCAAGCACGACCCCACCGAGAGCTTCTTCCCAATCGGGGACGTGCAAAAGGATTGCGGCATCAAACATTATCGCCGCTACCTGTTCGTGAGGGATGTTGTCTGTTACTGTCAGGCAACCGTCAAGGCCCATCCGTTTTATATCGCCCATTATCTCATTGTAATATTTTTCGTGCCCGGGGACTTTGCCGCCGATTATTGTAAAACGGGGTTGTTTTGACGGATATTTTTTTATTATTGACGACGCTATTTTCAGGAAATTGTGGTGGCCTTTTTCGTAGCGGAATGAGGCAACTGTCAGGATATTGGGCGGTATGGGCGCCGTTGCGTTAAAATTAAAATTTTCGCGATCCGGCCCCGGGTTGTAAATGACCGCCGCGCGTTTACCGAAACCGTAGTAGCATTTGGTGAATTTTGATACCGTGATAATTCGTGAACAGAAAAATTGCGCCCAACATCTAAAAATACGCCTAATAATCGCCCCACCGGTACAAACCCTCACATGGCCCACGACCCGCGCACCGGCAAGTTTTGCCCAGGGGTAAAACGGGGCATCGATAATATCCGAAAAGTGTACAATATCAATCCCGCGTTTTTTTATAAATCTGTAAAAACGGAACCCCGCTGTGAAGTAAGTAAGTACAAACAGTAGCAGTAATGCCGGTTTCGCCCTTACGCGGTTAAACGGAATGACAGTAACGCCCGCCCCCGCCCCTCGCAGCCTGCTGCCCAAATCCCCCTCTTCCGGCAGCACGGCGCAGACGTCAAACCGGCCTTCGCGCACCAACCCGGCGGCTAATTTATAGGTACTGATGGGCATCCCGGTATTGAAGGATGATAATGAGCAGAAGATGCAGATTTTTTTTTTCATGGACGCAAAATTATTTTGGCCCTTTTGCCGGACGGCCTCGCGACGGCAATGTATGTTCCCGGGGCCAAATTGCGCCTCGGCACCCAAAGCGCCCGCCATTCGCTGTCAGTAAAATGCTCAGCGTCAACCGTCGCCACAAGTGTGCCGTTGACCGTATAAACCGAAACAGACGACCGCGGTCCAAGTTCCGTGAAAGTCACATGCTGCACACCCTGATTGTTCCCGCTAACCGAAAACACGTTCGGAAACGCAAATACGGTTCTCCTCGGCCTGGGCTCATCGCCGCCGCGGCCTATGTCGAGCTGCGATACCCCAACATCGGTTACTATCCACAAATGCCCATTTTTGCGATCAAGCGCCACGGAAATTACATCGTTCGACGGCAGGCCAACCGATTCGTCTATCCACTTTTTTTCGCCTTTGCCGAGATCATAGCGCAATATGCCAGTACTGGTGCCAAGCCACAAAACATCGCCCAAAACCGCAAGGCTCGTGACATTGGTGATGGTATTGTCCACACGTTCCACCACGGGTGACCCCGCCGCAATTCTCATAATACCGCCCGTGCCGGCAATATACACATCCCCGTCGTCCCCGTTCCCAATTGCCGATACCGCGCCAAACTGTTCATACAGTGTGTCTATTATTATCCCATCGGCGAGCGGACTGCCTCCGTGGCTGAATATGGTCAGGCGGTTTTCAAAAGCGTCGTACGCAAAAATCCTATTGTTTGCGTCCGCGTGCAAGACGGCGATATTTACAGCCCAAAGCGGTTGCTCCTTAAAAAAACGCCTGTAGCCCGCCCGCGGCGGGTCATCCTCCCACGAAAAATTGGGGCGGCGGCGCGTATCATAGCAAATTATGCTTCCGTGATCGCTATCAAAAACGGATATCCAAAGGTAACCGGAAGTATCCATCGCCAAAGCGTCAACTTTTCCCCAATCAAAAGCCCCAATCCCGTCCGTGATGTAGTCGAAATGCCTGAAACCCCGATTCCCCACGACCAGTTGCGCCACAGAATTTCTGTGCGGATCGATGTGCTTCACATTTCCACCCCACGTTCCAACCCACACCGTGCTGTCGCGCCCGGCCGCGAACCCCAGCGCGTCGCCATCACCGATATATCCGAAAATGTCGTAGGAATGCGTGAAATGGTTGTATCGGAACCAGTTTTGCCCATCGTACCTGTAAATTGCGTGATGCCATAAGACATTGGGGTGCGGGACCCGCGGCAAAAACCAAACATTGCCGTCAGCGGGGGAAACCACCACGCGCGAAGCCATCCTGAGCGTAAAGCCGCCAATCTCGTGCTGTACCGGCGGCATAAAATCACCGTCGTAAGAAAAGTAGAACGACTCGTCGGTACCAATCCAAAGCCGCCTGTCGCCCTCATTGTAAAACGTCCGTAAACCGCCCTGATTCGTAATATGCATCTCCGGCGGCCGGTCGCCAACAGCGGCCACCAGCCAGCCGGAACTGTCGGTGTATATACGGTTGCGGAACACAACCGCAGGCGAGGCGAAAGGATAGACCGAGCCGCCGTATTCAATCAAAGACACCGCCCGCCGGCGGTCGGCAACTTTCCAAATACCGGGGTCGTAAAAATTCCGCCGGACGAGCGGCGCCGCATCCAAGCCGTCAATGTACACCATCCCTTCCTCGCACCCGAGAAAAAGCGTATCGCGGAAAACCCTGATCGTGTTGACACGCGGATTGGAAAAATTCGCGATGGCGGCGGCATTACGAAGCGCAACGCCCCTGGCCGGATCAAACAGGCTCGCGCCAAGGTTAGACCCCACAACAATAAGATCATCGTGAGCGTACAAACTTAAAATGCCCCAGCCGGCAATTTTGTAATTCGAAAAGGTTGTAAACTGCCCACGCGGGGTACGCTTGTAAAGGTACCCGCCGCGCGAACCTATCCACAAATTACCGCGCGAATCACGGCTAACAGCCGTCAGATGAAGGTCGGGAAAAATCCGGCTATTGGATATGAACTCCGTAGCGCCAGTTTTGATATTGTGCACACGCAGTCCGCCGCTCGTGGCAACCCAAAGAGTGTCGCCCCATTGAAAAAAATGGTTCACCGTGACGGTAGTGCTGTAACTTGTGATGTTTTCAGACGCAAATACGGGCGCGGACACCGGCACAAACGTTAATAACGTGACCACGCAGCAGAAAAACGCCGGCAACAGACGCCTCGGCGGACGCAAATGCCCGCGGCGATTACGGTGATTATAGTTGTAATGACAGCTATTCTGTTTTTGCATAACCTAGGTAATATACATTATTTCAAGGCCAAACAGGAAGAATTGGTGTTTTTTTTTGATACGCGCTTTTTTTTCCACAAAAGGGGCTTACCGCACAAACGCAACATTTAATTGGCGGATAAATAAGCATTGAGCGAGTGCAAACGGGGTTATCCATCATTCCAGCCATTCATCATTACTTCCCACCGTATAAACCGCCTCATCCGCCCCCCTCATAACGTCAAACCAG
>JAITFQ010000149.1 GCA_031281225.1 Chitinispirillales bacterium | reverse complement strand
ATCTAATGCGCGAATATGAATAACTGTCAATCCCAGTCCATCAAGATATGAATCACGCCATTCGTCATATTTCACCTTGTCGTCGTGAGAACCCCCGTCAACTTCTATCACTCAGGTTACCGGCTCACCTTAACTCCTTTGCTCTTTCACGTAATTTCGGGTTGTATGGTAGTGTATAATATCTTCTCTTTGTTGCGCGCATTAAACCACCCCGGCGCTTCGCGCCACCCCTCCAAGGAGGGGAATTTGTGCTTGAAGTTTCGCGAGCGATGCGCGTATTCCCCTCCGCTCGCATAACTCCCGCCTACCCTCAAAAACCGCCCTCGCGTAGCTTGGGGAAATCCTGAATGCCGATGGGGAGTAAGCGTTTCATATATATAAAATACAATAATCGCGGGGGCAAAGTCAAAAATATTAAAATCAAAAGTTATTTGAAAAACAATTCCAGCAACGTTTTTTTGATTTTGGTTGTAGGCGGGTATTATATTATCCTTATTGTGTGATGTATATCGTATACTCACAATTAAAAATTTTGCGTTCGCCCTTTGTTTCGTGTGGCAATTTTTTTCGTAGGGGCGACCGTCCTCGGTCGCCCGTGCCGGATTTTACGAAAAAAACACCATCATACGATTAAACGCGGGTGACCGGGGACGGTCACCCCTACAATTAAAAATTTTTCAGGAGAAAAAAATGCAACGTTCCCGCATCCCCCCAAAACGCCGGCGCAAACCGCTCCCCCGCATCCTAACCCTGCTGCTACTGTTAATCGCCGTTTGGCTAACCGCCCGCGGTGTCCAAAACTCAGGCGTGACGAACACTCTTGCCTCCCTCCTCAACGCCGACTTCGAAAACTTCCGCGCCCTGCAGCAGTTTGAGGAGGACGTATCGCACGAAGTCCGGCAAAAACTCGCCGGATTTTGGACATACAGCGAGGGCGATCCCGAGACGTCCCCTGTCGCCAAAAGAGGATATATCGAAATGATTGACAACGGCATGATCTGGATGATCAGGGAGTGGTTCATCAACACGCCCGCCGGAGAGAGCTACAAGGTATCGCACGTCGCCAACGGGTTCTTCAACCCGTACTCCCACAGCCCCGACAACGATTCGTATTTTTGCGAAACGCGGATTATCCGTCAGGCGTTCGTTTTCGCCGGCGACACCTGCTACGGCGCGAGCCAGGTGGACGATATCTGGCCGATTAGCATAAGCGACGACAGGAGCGTGATAAATATCAACCGGCGGGACTATCAGGCCTACACGGGGGATGATATAACGGAGTTTTTCCCCAACGGCGGCGTCTTGCTCGACATCGTTGACAAAATCTCGCTGAGGAGGTGCCCGGCGGGGACGGATATGTCTATTTTGGCGCGGAGGATTTTGGCGGATTACATTACTGCCGTCCCATTCTTCGCGAGAACGCAGGCGGTGGAGTCGCTGATACATACATATTACAGACCGCTGGTGATTGACGAGATGGTCCGCAGGTACGACCCGCGGGCAGTGCCGGACGAGATGGCCGTACGCCTCACGCTGTCGGCGGAGGGTGAGGTGACGAATTTGAGGTACAGGCCGGCGAAAATCGCCACGAAGCGGTTCGACGACGCCATTACGCCGGAAATGAGGCGGTGGGCGTTCCCGGCGGTGGGGGATACGGATGATAACCAGAGGGTGGAGGTGACGGTGCGGGTCAGGTGATAATATACGCTGCCTCTAACGCCGACAGCAGGCTCGCGGGCGACGCGCGGCCGCTCCACGCTTTGTCAAACGCGGTCCCGTGGCCTACCGACGTGCGGATTATCGGTAATCCTGTCGTAATATTGACGCCGCGCTCAAAGTCGCGGGATTTTAAGGCTACGAAGCCGTGGTCGTGGAGCATTGATACCACACCGTTGAACTCGCCACTGAAGGCGCGGTTGAAGACGGTGTCGGGCGGGAGGGGGCCGGCAATGTCGATCCCGGCGGCCCGCGCTTCGCTGACGGCGGGGATTATTTCCCGTATCTCTTCGTCGCCGAACAGGCCGTTTTCCCCTGCGTGCGGGTTCAGGCCGGAGACGGCCATGCGGGGTGGGTCGATTCCCAAACTTTTTAAGGAGCGGTGGAGCAGGCGTATCTGGCGCAGGACACGATCTTTCGTGACCAGGTCAATCGCTTGGCGCAACGATACGTGTGTAGTGACGTGGGCTACCGCCACGCCGTCGAGCAAAAATACCATTGAGTAATCGCGGGTACCTGTTTTGTCTGCGAAAATTTCGGTATGGCCGGGATAATCGATGCCGGCGAGTTTCAGGGACTCTTTGGATATGGGGTTTGTCACTACGCCCGCAGCTTTTTTTTCCATTGTCAAGTCGATTGCTTTGATGATGTACCGATACGCTGCGTGCCCGCACGGTGCCTGCGGCTGTCCGGGCGTGAATTGCGATGTGGTAATTTCCCCCATGTCAATCACATTAATTCCAAAACCTTTCGCGTCGCCAGGATCGTCGACAATATTAAACGCCGGCGATATTTTGCAAACATCCGCGGCCTTTCGCAAAATTTCAACATCGCCGACGACAGCGACACGGTACGGGCGGTTACTCATCGCCTCGCCGCAAAGCGCCTTGACGGCAATCTCCGGCCCAATCCCGGCCGGATCGCCCATCGTCAATAAAAAAACGGGTGTTTTATTCATAGTCATCACCATCCGGTTAATGAACCGCATGCCTATAGTGAAAAAAAGCTTTTGAGACTGCCCCTACCGTTGATACACAATAAGGCCGAACTCAGGCACTATCGCTAGCAGGTGGTCAAAAATGTCTGACTGGATGTTTTCGTGGCCGATCCAGCGAACGTCGCTTGTGTACGCGTACAGTTCGAGCGGCAACCCAAATTCGGTCGGGCCGAGCTGCCTGACCATTATTATCAACTCCTGATTTATGCCGGGATGGTTGCGCAGGTACGCGTCGCAGTATGCCCTGAATGTGCCGATGTTTGTCAACCGCCTCCCGTTTGTGAGCATCGACATGTCGGCGTTGCAAAACGCCTCCGCGTTGTAGCACTCTATGTCCGTAAGTTTTTCGTCCAAATACGAATTGAGCAACTTTATCTTGCGCAAGCGGTCGAATTCTTCTTTGTTTAGGAAGCGGATGCTGTTTACGGAGAATCGTATGGAGCGTTTTATGCGCCGCCCCCCGCCCTCAAACATAGCGCGCCAGTTTTTGAAAGAAGACGAAACGAGCTCATAAGCGGGGACAGCGGTTACCGTCCTGTCCCAATTGCGTACCTTGATGGTGGTGAGCGATATATCCTCTACGTTTCCGTCCGCCCCGTGCTTGGGGATTTCGATCCAGTCCCCCTTACGCACCAAATCCATCGCCGACAATTGCACACCGGCGACAAGCCCCAAAATCGCGTCCTTGAAAATCAGCATTATTATCGCCGTAAACGCCCCAAGCCCCGAGAAGAAGTAGATAGGGCTCTTTCCGGCAAGCAGGCTGATTGCCAAAATTACGGCTATTAGCGTCCCTACAACCTTGAGCGCCTGAATGGCTCCGTTAATGCTGACTTTCTGAGACTTTCCGTACGTGTCGTAAAGGTCGCGGACGGTGCTCAGGAGCGCGTCGTAGACTGCGAGCCCTATGAGCGTGTAGCTGAGGCTGACCAATCTCAAAATCAGGATATAAGTGTCCGATTCGCTATCCATAATCGTAGGCAGCCCCGCGGAAATTATCATGACCGGAAGCAGATGGAACGCGCGCCTGAGGAGCTTTTTGTTGAGGATGATAGTGTCAATTTTCGTCCTTGTTTTATTGCTTAACGCCACAAGCATCGGCACAATTACATTCATGGCGACCGTGTGAATGACCACCGCGACAACGACTAGAATCAACAGTCTCAGGGCGTAGACCGGAATGTGCGTACCGCTGATGGTGACGCCGTTGTCGGATAACAGGGATGTCAGGGATGTTACAAATTGCTGCATTGCGTTTCCTTCTATGAAATTTCGGGTTCGGTATATTGAATATAATAAAAAGCCAACGCCAATTCCAAAAATAATCATCGTTTGCCTCCGCTCACAATGTATATTTACTGTGGCCGGCGGATGAATATATTCAGAAAAAACGCTTGGAATTAATGAAACATTAAAGCAGAGTTTAACGCAATGCAAAGAATAAAAGATGTTTTAACGCTACCGAGCGCAGGGGCTGCGGTAGAGATTAACGGGTGGGTGCGGACGCGCAGGGATGGCAAGGGGTTCTCCTTTTACGAGGTGAACGACGGGTCGTGCCTGTCGGGGATACAGGCGGTTATTCCCGGCGATTTGGCGAATTATGAGTCGGAACTATGCCACGTCACCACGGGCAGCAGCGTGCGTATCAGGGGGGCGCTGGTCGATTCGCCAGGCCAGGGGCAGAGGTATGAAGTCAGGGCGGACGATGTTTTTGTTTACGGGATGGCGCCGTCCGACTACCCGCTGCAAAAGAAGAAGCATTCGTTAGAATATTTGCGCGAGATAGCGCATTTGCGACCGCGGACGAATACGATAGGCGCAGTGACGCGTCTGAGAAACTCGCTCTCGTATGCGGTGCACACATTTTTTCAGGAGCGCGGGTTTTGCTACGTCCACACGCCAATCATCACCGCAAGCGACGCCGAAGGGGCGGGCGAAATGTTCCGCGTATCGACGCTCGACGTTGAAAATCCGCCTAAGACGGAGGAAGGGCGTGTTGACTACGGCAAAGATTTTTTCGGCAAGCCGGCTAATCTGACCGTGAGCGGGCAACTTGAGGGTGAGGCCTACGCGATGGCGATGGGGCGGATTTATACGTTCGGCCCGACGTTCAGAGCCGAGAACTCAAATACAGCGCGCCACTTGGCGGAATTTTGGATGATAGAGCCGGAGGCGGCGTTTTTTAGGCTCGCGGACGATATGAATTTGGCCGAAGAGTTTGTCCGCTACCTCTGCGCCTACGCGCTCGAACATAACGGGGAGGATTTGAAATTTTTCAATGACCGTGTCAACCCGTCCGTCATCGCCAATCTCGAAAACACCGCGTCGCAGCGGTTTGAACGCATCAGCTATACGGAAGCAATTGAGCGGCTCAAGGCGAGCGGTAATAATTTTCAATATCCGGTATTGTGGGGGATGGATATACAATCGGAGCACGAACGGTATTTAACCGAGGTGATTTTCAAAAAGCCGGTGATAGTCCATGATTACCCCAAAGAGATAAAAGCGTTTTACATGCGGCAGAATGACGACGGAAAAACAGTCGGGGCAATGGATGTTCTCGTACCCGGGATAGGCGAGCTCGTTGGCGGGTCGGAGCGCGAGGAGCGTGCCGATGTGCTTGTGTCGCGGATAAGGGAGTGCGGCCTGGATGACAGTAAATACTGGTGGTATCTTGACCTACGCAGGTACGGCGGTGCGCCGCACGCGGGTTTTGGCCTTGGCTTCGAGAGGTTCATGTTATTTGCCACGGGGTTGCAAAACATCCGTGACGTCATACCGTTCCCGCGTTATCCGGGTAACGCTGAATTTTGAAAAATTGCAATTTAACCTCTCACAAAGTTATATTCTATAGTAATGAAACCTATACTGTCAATTCATAGACAATTAAAAATCGCAATAATCGCCACCGCCATTATTACAACATCCGCGGTGACAGAAACGCAACCGGAGGCGGAACCCCCGCTGCCCCTCGTTTCCCCGCTCTCCTCCGCGCTTATGCTCCCGGGGCTCTACGTGTCTTACAATGTACGCGAGGGTTACAGAAAATACGACGGCATGGGCGAGTATCAGCACATCTCAATCCCCAACCCGTTCATGTTCGGCCTTTCGGCCGGAAAACGGTTCGCGCTTAAAAATCCAAGGTTAAGGATACAAAGCGCCTTGGAACTCGGCTGGGGCGGGGTTGACGAGGGGGAGTACGGCATGGACATTTTGCGCAGCAACTATTTCACGTTCGGAATTCAGGCGGACGCGCATCTGCTGTTCCACACCGTCGCGCGTACATTTTTTTTGTCGGCGGGCCCCGGACTGCACGCAACCTCGTACGGCTGGACGTTGAAAGAATCATCAAGCGGCCGAGAGGTAGACAGAGCCGCAAAAGGGACAACCGCTTCTCCCAGCCTAAATGTCGGTGCCGGTATGGAATACATGGTTAGCAACCAAAGGGCCGTCTCTGTCGGATACAACCTGAGGTTTTGGCGGACAGCGCATTATACCGAAGCCGGCGCTTTGTTTCCGATGGGCATTGATTACAGAGAATACTTCTTTTCGCACTCACTGCAAGTCCAAATCCTCATGCCCGCATTACGTCATGGGGGCAGGTTTCAATAATACAACACCTTCTCCGCACCCCACCGCCTCAATCAGCTCCGCCGGAATCCGGCCGGGCATCCCGTTTGATGCCTTGACGCACGCGACTTTCACGTCGCCGCAAACCAAAACCGTATCGCCCCTGCATATCTCGGTATAAAACACCATAGTAGCGGCGCCTGTCTCCTTAAGCGATGTAACAACCGTCAGCAAATCGTCGTAGCGCGCCGGCTGCCTGTATTTTACATTGGCCTCAACGACCACAAAAAGCAGCCCCTTTTCACGATACGCTGACAGACTAATCCCCGCGTCGCGCAAAAATTCCGTACGCCCGCGCTCCATGTAGCGCAAATAGTTGGCATAGTAGACCACATCGCCGCAATCGGTATCTTCGTAGTAGACCCTCACGGACATTTTGTTTGTTTTGGGCATGATGAAACCTTGTTCAGAGCTAAGGTTAATTCGCTGATTTTTCTTGCGTTACCTATATGAATAAATAATCTTCGCATTTTTCACCACAACACCCATAAATATAGTATTTCGTCGGGGGTATATAGCACAATCTTTTTTCCCGGCGCGGTCTAGTTTTTTTACTACCACCAAACAGTTTTTGCACGCTTCCGCGATGTCAAATTTCCGATATAAAGATTGATGACCTGCCGCGGAATAACGTAACCGCTTTCAAGAGGCTGTTGCGAGACCCAGAGGTCGCCAAGGCTATAATTGAGACGCTTTTGGAGACGGAGGTTATCGAAATTCAATTGCGCGAGTCGGAGCATAACAAACCCATGACGGAAGATGATAAGCGCCCAAGGTATATGAGGGTGGATTATCTCGCCCTGATAAAAACCAAAAGCGGGGAATCGCAGAAAAGCCTCATCAAAATGCAAAAAGCGAGCGGTTCTGAGGATATCCTCAGATTTCGGGAGTATTTAGCAATCAGCGGATATATGCCCAAACCTCGCGAAGATACGATATACTACAAATATCCGGTAGAAGCCGCATATCACAAGCGAATGCTCGACATCCTCAACTACATCGGCACAAACCCCGAAGAGCGCAAGAAACTCGACGAAGAGGCATACTGGGAAAGGTTTGACTACCACAACTCCGGAAAATTAGCCGAGGCGTTAGAAGCGCTTGAGGGACAAAAAGAAGAAAACAAAAAGCAGAAAGAAGAAATGCGAAAAAAAGACACTACGATCGCAGAAAATGACGCGCTCATCGCGAAACTGATGGCGCAGATCGACAAAGCGTGAGGACGCCTGTAATAGTGACGAGAGAATAGTATGGTTCTAATGTGGTGGGCGTCGTACGGTAACGCTTGGTGATTGAACTGGCGGCTTGGACACATTCGGTCGCCGGTTCGCCAAAGTTCGTGACACGCGTCTCCGCATCATACCCTT
Organism: Chitinispirillales bacterium; assembly: GCA_031281225.1. GTDB lineage: Bacteria > Fibrobacterota > Chitinivibrionia > Chitinivibrionales > Chitinispirillaceae > GUT77. The sequence goes on along the minus strand of JAITFQ010000149.1, from coordinate 18,228 downwards.
TCAGATAAACGTCCGCGTACTTGACCGTCCTCCAAAAATGTGATAATGAGGTTTCAAATAGCAAAAAACGCGGATGCTCAGGAACGACCTCCGTGCAAAAACAGAGTATAATACGACCGTTTTTTGTTTTCATAGTGGGAATACTATATCCCAAAGGGATAAATTTTCTTGTGGTTATAAACAAGCCATTTTCGTTAGACAGGTTTACACAAAAATTAGAACCATCTTTATAATTTAGCCAATTTTTCCTTTAAATGTTCAACAAAATTCCCATATTGAGGTCTTATATCTTCGGATTTCAGATTTTCTATCAACACATTTTTAATTTCTTGTTTTATATTCTTATCATTTTTAGAAGCGAATTCAATATTTTTTAATGCACTTTTAGATTCATCATAGCTAAATTCTGGAAATTTAATTTTTATATTTTTTGCGATATATGTTGGTGACAAAAAATCTTCCATTGTAACGACATTTTTTACTGTATCGGCATAAGATAACCAAGTTGCAGAGAATTCTTGATAGTCGTTTTTAAATTTTTCCCCCTCAGTATTAGAGGCATCATCAGAATCCGCCACAATTATAAATTTTTTATTTGCCAAAATCAACAATTGGACGAGAGTTTTGACACCTGAAATCCCGCTTAAGTGAACTTTACCAATAGCTTTAAACGTCCTTGTTTTTTTGTGGAAACTACAATATTTTTGAAATAATTTTTTGTCTAGCCATCCTTCAAAAACAATATTTTTATTTTGTAAACTTTCAAAGATACTCGTCCCAAATGCACGTAACAATAATTCATCACTACTATAAGCAGCAAATGTTTTTTGTTTACTAATAGTAGTAACATCCTCTTCCTTTTTTACAATTAGATGCCTTTCAATGCATTCAGAATCAATCATATAAGGAGAATGTGTTGAACAAATTATGTTTGCGTTTTCTGCAATTTTCAGTAATTCATCCCTTAGGCAGCGAACGCTGAAAGGATATAGGCTTTGTTCTGGTTCATTTATCAAAATTATGTCCCGGTTTCCTATTCTATTGGAACGAGCTTGCGCAGACAACATCAACAAAATAGATAACATTTTTTTAAATCCATCGCTTCGATCTTCGCAAGAATATTTTGCTTTATTTGCAATTTTAATTGATATTTCCGTGCCATTGTGGTGTAATTGAATAGAAGTTTCGCTAAAATCTTTCCAAATATCTCGTAAAATACGGGTCACTCCTTCTGAAACCTGTTCCAATAAATTTACATAATCTCCGTCTTCTTTAAGCGCGTTAGCAAATTCATTTTTTATGTCATTTCTGCCACATAATGCAAAAATGTTTTCTATGGGTAGATAGTCAGAGGGGGTTTTTATAAAGCTTTCAATATCTATACTGTCTGGTAGCAAGAAATCATTACTATATTCCCAATAATGACAGTAATATGGATTTTCACTATATAGTTCTTTTACTAAATCAAACAAAATAAAGATAAGATCGTTTATGAAAACCGGCTTATTTATCATAATATTTACAGAATTGTTAATTGATGGTACCCCCGGTGCACTTCCATTATATGCTTTTGCATTAAACGAATCTAAAGCGCCTATATTACATATCCTTGTACTAAACAAGCTATCTGCCGATTGAGTATCTTTTATTAAATCGGCAAGACTGTTACCATATTGCTTCATATTAAGCGGACTATCAATTGTAGAAGCATTTATTCCTAAACCAGAAACTTTTTTATCATGTACCATAGCGTTAAATGAATTGCCAATTAAACAAATGTTTCTTTTTAGGCAAAACTCATTTTTGTCATATTCCCAATAAGCGTAATGTGTATCTTTACCCTTTTTAATATCTATTTGAATTAAAAATTCGTGAAAAATGTTCTTTATAAAATCACGTAACGTTTTGCCATTTGAAAAAATAATATGTTCTATGTTTTTATATTTTTGTTGGAATTTGCTTAATAATATTTCAAAATCTTTTTCAGATAATTTTAGGATAGCACGCACATAATACCCATCGATTTTTTCATTGCCTATTCTTTTCCTTTTATCCTTATCTGATACTTTATATTGGTTAAAAACGGCCGCTATGGCTTTTAAAATATTGCTTTTACCGGATTCATTCTTACCAATCAATATAAGACAATTATGGTCAAAAGTAATAGTTTGTGACTTTATCGAGCGAAAATTTTTAATTTGAATTTTTGTTAGTTGCATAAAATGTTATCCTCGAACATGGTTTATTTGCCCAATCTCTCGATTTCCTCTCTAACTTCATCGATAACCTCTTTATTTTGAATTTCTTTCTTATCCCCAATCTTTGCCGAAAACAGATAAAACACTTTCCCGCCAAAAACTTCTGTGAATTTTTTGTGCGTCTCGGCTTGCAAGGAGTATTCCTTAAAAATTTCGGGTAATTGTATCCCCGTGTTTACCGGTTTGATTTGCAAACCGATATATTTTTCGTTGACTTTTATGTAAAAATCAACATTGAACAGCCTGTCCCATTCATCGGGCGCAGATTCGATTTTTACGCCTAGCATGTTTTGTAATTGGCCGTAGACGGTTTGGATTTCGGTCATATATCCGTCGAATGTACGGTCGATAACCAACTGTATCATGTAATCAATACAATCTCTCTCCGTAATTTCGGCAACTTCCGATTGGATGATTTCCGTGATTTTTACATAAAGTTTTCGCCCTAAATCTTCGATGTGCGTTAGCGGCTTTACGTTTGCAAAGTAGTATTCACGCCACTCTCTCAACGTTTTAGGTGAGCATTTGCGTATTGATTCCGAAGTCGCTCCCACGTTTCTTTTGAAATTCAATTGAAAACGGTTCATCGCACTATTTAGTATCCATTCTTTTGCCATATTTACGCTATCTCCAAGAATTTTTGTTTATATTTAAATTCTATACTTTCATCCACTTTTGCCAATTTAGCTTTCAGCAGATGTGCGTTGATAAAAGTTTTATTTTCGAGGTACAAATATGCCAGCAGGTGGTTATCGTTGTCATATTTTATTTGGTCATGACGCAAAAAAACACGTTTTCCTTTCAGTTTTTCGCGTAAAAACTCGGTAGCTTGTCCATTGCCGGTCGGATTTTGTTTTATGCCTATAAGGCGTATTACCAAGCCATTGTTTAATTTGATGAGTTCCGGACTGATGATTTCTTTTATTGAAAAGTACTCATCTCTTTGCTTACCGCTCTCGGAGTCTATTTTTGAGCCGTATTGTAACTTTTTAACGTCAATTTTTTTGTCCAGCTTGTGCGTATCTACAAATCTATAAGGGAGATTTTTGATTTTCTCTTCAAAATTAACCGTTGTTTCGAGTTGTTTGATTATCTCGGCTTCAATTTGTGTAAAGGCGTCATTTATACTTACTTTTTCTCTTATTATCGGAATAAATTGGGAATTAATTTCATAGCCGATGGAATTTCTGTTTAGTTTGCGTGCGGCTAACGCTGTTGTTCCGCTGCCCATAAAGGGGTCTAAAATAGTTTCATTCGGGAAAGAAAACATCTTTATCAGTCGTTTTGGCAGTTCTTCGGGAAACATGGCTAAATGCTTATCTTGTTTTGCACCGCTGAAATGCCAGTGACCGCTAAAATAGGTGTTCCACTCCTCGTTAGTCATTGCCGAGTTTTCTTTTTGTTCTCGTGTTGGCTTGGGTGCATCTCCCTGTTTTTTGAACAACAAAATATATTCAAAATCCAATTTCACAATGCCGTTTCGCGGATATGGGAAGCTGCCCATCACCGCTCCACCTCCGGAGGTATTCATTGTTGTGGTTTTTTGCCAAATAATTTTTCCCATAAAATCAAAACCGATCGTTTCACAGAATTTGATAATCTCGGAGTGAATCGGAATCACTTTGTATCGGCCATAATAAGTAGAACGGGCAAATTGATCGCCGATATTGATACACAAGCGACACCCATCGTGCAAAACGCGATAACATTCGGCCCAAACCAGGTTCAGATTATTAATATAAGCCTCATAACTATCGTGAAAACCGATTTGGTTCTCGGCTCCGTAATCTTTCAACTGCCAATAGGGCGGAGAGGTGATTATCAAATGCACCGACCTGTCTTTTAGCAGTTCCATCTGCCGGCTGTCGCCATTGACTATTTTATGTACCGTTTTCATACTTTCCCCTGCCAAGTTTCAAAAATGAGTCATTCTGCACCGCCCCGATCTACCGAAGATACAGCGATTATCAGGATAAATATACATAATGCCGCATAAATAATTCAACAAAAAAAGTTTTTGTGGACTGCGAGATAAGCGCACGCGAACAGCCGACCTAATCCGGTGCGCCGTCGTACCTTATGATTTTCGACCGCCGCGAAGAAACCAAGGAAAAAACTTGGGACGAATGCCTCTCGTGGGAAACAGAGGGCGAAATAACTGTCGTGCGCTGTTGAATGTTGATAGGGGCGGATTATGACTTGTTTTTCCGCCGGCTGTCAATAAACCGGAGCGCCGACGCCTCGTCGTGGTTGACAATCATCTCCTCCGGAAACCCGACCGACGCCAAAATCGGCCTCACCGACCCGTCGTCCCCCAGCTCGTGAATCGCGTGGGTATCGCTGTTTACCGCCATGAAGCACCCTTCGTCACGGCACGCCTCAATTAATTCAACCGCGCTTTGCACCTCCGTCCTCGCGTACATAATCTTCGAATTATTCAACTCGAGCGCAACGCCGTGAATTTTGGCCTCGCGGACCAAACGCCTGTAATCAACGGGGTAATGCGGGTCATTCGGGTGGGTGATAATGTCAACGCACGGATTTTTCCGCATCGCGGCAATCAGCATGTCGGTATAAATATCCTTTCCCTGCCCCGTAGATGTATTCGGGTGAAGCCCAAGCAGTACGATGTCGATAAAATCTATAAAACTGCGGGGGACGTCGATCTTCCCGTTATTGTCAAGAACATTGCACTCAATCCCTTTGAGGATTTTCACCTCCGGGCAGGGCGACCTGAACCGCTCAAAAAACGGATTATTCAACCGTCCGCCGAGGGTATACCCGTGGTCGGTAACCGCAAAGCCTTTCATGCCGAGTTCTTTGGCGCGTTCGAGCAGTTCAAGGACGGTGTGTATGCCGCACAGACTGAAAAGAGTATGGACGTGGAGGTCGAATTGTATCATGATACTTACCTGTGCGCTTCCGCGGGTTTGATTTTGTCGATGATTTTATAGGCTTCGTCAAATCCCGTAGATATTACCTTGACATTTGTCGTCCCGTCGTAGTATCCGAACAAATGCAAAATTTCATAGGCGGATAGCAGATGAGACAATAATTTTTTGTCTAATAGCGTCAAGTTGGACGTGTAGAAGTCAATTGATTTACGTTGTTTTTTGCTCCGTTTACTTACATCAACCCCCTTGAGCGTCAGCCATGCGTCAAGGGCGACCAATATGCCGCTGTAAGCCGTGCCGCAGGCCCTGCGGACATATTTTTTGTCGGTATAACGACCGCCGCCATCTTTTTTTGTTTTCGACAAATCGTCCTTAGCATTATCCATATAACGGACTGCTTCGGCGTATTCCTTGGCCTTAAAGGCTTTTTGTTCTTCGGTTGTCATCGGTCTACCTCCGGTCTTTGGGTTGGGGTATCAACAAACAGGGAGTAAGGCTGCCGCCCTACTCCCCAATATACCGCAAAAACAAAAACATTAATTGCAATGGCATGATGGGCGGCCGGGGACGGCCGCCTCTACATTGCAATTATTTTTTCTTCGCGGCCTTCTTCGCAGGCGCCTTTTTAGCGGCGGCCTTCTTCTTCGCAGGCGCGGCTTTCTTGGACGAAGTGGCGCAAGCCTTCTTCGTACATGTAGCCATCTTCGCCTTGATCTCAGCCTGAGCAACCGCGAGGCGCGCTATGGGCACGCGGTACGGTGAACAACTGACGTAGGTGAGACCGGCGTTGTAGAAGAATTCTACAGACGACGGGTCGCCGCCGTGCTCGCCGCAGACACCGATTTTCAGACCCGGCTTGACGGCGCGGCCGCGCTCGACCGAAACTTTCACAAGTTCGCCTACGCCGCTCTGGTCGATGCTCTGGAACGGGTCCTCGGGCAGGATCTTCTTGTCGAGGTAGTCGGTCAAGAAGGTACCGATGTCGTCGCGGCTGAAGCCGAAACTCATCTGCGTGAGGTCGTTTGTGCCATACGAGAAGAATTCCGACTCGGCGGCCATCTCATGAGAGAGGAGGCACGCTCTGGGGATTTCAATCATCGTGCCGTAGAGGCAGTCGAGAGACTTGAGGCCGTACTTGGTCTTGACTTCGGCAAGAATGTTGTCGAAGATGACCTTCTGGTCTTTCAGTTCTTTCGAGTCGCATGTTACGGGAACCATGATTTCGGGCGTCGCTTTCACGTTTTCCTTTTTGAGTTCGGCGGCGGCTTCGAGAATCGCGCGGAACTGCATTTCGGAAAGTTCGGGATAGGTCACGCCGAGACGGACACCGCGGTGGCCGAGCATGGGGTTCATCTCTTTCAGAGATTCGCTGCGCTTATTGATTTCGCCAGTCGAAACTCCGAGCGCTTTGGCAAACCTCGCCACGTTCTCTTCGCTTCTCGGCACGAACTCATGCAAGGGCGGGTCGAGCAGGCGGATTGTTACAGCGTAACCTTCCATCGCCTTCAACGTCGCCTTGATGTCCTTCTTCATAAGCGGGAACAGTTTTGCAAGGGCCGCGCGGCGCTCTTTCGCGTCGCTCGCAAGGATCATCTGTACAAGGTATGACAACGGCTCTTCGCTGCCTTCACCGTAGAACATGTGTTCAATACGGAACAGGCCGATACCTTCGGCGCCGAAGCTGCGCGACAGATTCGCGTCGGACGGTGTGTCGGCGTTGGCGCGCACCTTCATCACCGACTTGTACTTCTCGGTGAGCTTCAGGAAGCTCAGGAAGCGCGGGTCTTCCGTGGCGACAATCATCGGGAGCTTGCCTTCGTAAACGGCGCCTTTGGAGCCGTTGAGCGTGAAGACATCGCCTTCCTTATATGTTCTGCCGCCTGCGGAAACCGTCTTGTTTTCAAAATTGATTTGAAACTCGGCGGCGCCCACCACGCAGCACATACCCCAGCTGCGGGCGACGAGGGCGGCGTGGCTGGTCATACCGCCGCGTGATGTCAGGATACCGACGGACGCGCGCATACCGGCGATGTCCTCGGGGTTGGTTTCGTCGCGGACGAGGAGAACCGTTTCGCCGCGCTTCTTCCACTCAACGGCATCGTTGGCCGTAAACACGATGCGGCCGGAAGCTCCGCCGGGGCCGGCGGGCAGACCCTTACCGATGAGAACAGCTTTCTTTTCGGCGACGGGGTCAATAACCGGGTGGAGGAATTCGTCGAGCTGAATCGGCTTGACGCGCATAACGGCGGTCTCGGTGTCGATGAGCTTTTCGGCAATCATGTCGAGGGCGATGTTTACCGCGGCAAAGCCGGTGCGCTTGCCGTCGCGGGTTTGGAGCATCCACAACTTGCCTTCCTGAACCGTGAACTCAACGTCCTGCATGTTCTTGTAGTGCTTTTCGAGCCTTGCCATAATCGCCACGAGGTCGTTGTAGCACTTGGGCAGAACTTCCTGAAGCGTTGCCAGCGACTTGTTCTGCTCGTTTTTCGACGCGTCGTTGATGGGTGAAGGGGTGCGGATACCGGCGACGACGTCTTCGCCCTGGGCGTTGACGAGGTATTCGCCGAAAGGCACTTTTCTGCCGTTGGCCGGGTCGCGCGTAAAAGCTACGCCTGTCGCCGACGTTTCGCCCATGTTACCGAACACCATCGCCTGAATGTTAACGGCGGTGCCCCAGTCGTGGGGGATGTTCTCAATATTGCGGTAAGCGACCGCGCGCTTGCCGTTCCAGCTCTTGAACACCGCGCCGATTGAGCCTTTGAGCTGCTCCATCGGATCGTCGGGGAACGCCTTGCCTATAACCTGCTTGATGCGAACCTTGAAAGCGTCGCAAAGCGATTTGAGGTCGTCGGCGGTCAGGTCGGTGTCGAGCTTGCACCCTTTTTTCTTTTTGAGGTCTTCCATTATCCCTTCGAGCTGGTGGCGGATGCCCTTGCCCTCTTCGGGTTCAATGCCTTCGGCTTTTTCCATAACGACATCGGAGTACATCATCATAAGACGACGGTACGAGTCGTAGACGAAGCGGGGGTTTTTGGTCTTTTCGATGATGCCGGGGAGCGTTTTGGAGCACAGGCCGATATTGAGGACTGTTTCCATCATGCCGGGCATGGACATCCGGGCGCCGGAGCGTCCCGCGAGGAGAAGAGGGTTTTTGGGGTCGCCAAATTTCATCTTCATTTCGCTCTCGACCTTCTTGAGCGCTTTTTCGACCTGCTCCATCATACCCACCGGAAACTTCATCTTGTTGCCGAAGTAGTCGATGCAGCAGTCCGTCGTAACCGTAAAGCCGGCCGGAACTTGCAGCTTCAAGTTGCACATTTCGGCGAGGTTCGCGCCCTTGCCGCCCAACAGGTTTTTCATCTCCGCCTTGCCGTCTGCTCCGCTAGGACCGAAGAAATACACGTACTTTTTGGCCATCAAATCCTCCAAAAGCTTATGTTAAAAGTGAAAAGATATAGTATTACACAATCTCTATTACCACAATCGGTAGTATTACTGTTGTTTAGGAATATAAATTACGCGGAAAGCGTAAAGCAAGCAAAATTAATGTAAAATTTTAAAATTATTAAAGTTGAGGGGGTAAAGTTGGCATTAATTTGGCAATATGTTATACCAAATTCAATAGTTAACGCCAATAGTTACTTCGAACCGGCTTTTTGTGTTACCGATTCAACGCAAACTTCCTGCGAAAAACTCCCAGTCAAACAACCGCCCCGGATCAGCCTTAGGTTCCTTGCGCAACCCCATTGAAACAGCCCGCTTCCCCGCTATCTGGTCATGGCCGACGAAATTCATGTCCATTCCGTGGCGTTTTTCGATATCAAGGCTGAGTTCGCGAAGCGCACGGTACTGCGCGTCGGTGAACCCCGAGTCCGCCGTCGCCGCGAGTTCGATTCCGATAGAAAAATCGTTGACGCCAGTACGGTTGTCGGGGTCGGGCATTATGCTGGGGCCGCAGTGCCACGCCTTGGCCTCTTCGGGGACAAGGCGGAAAATATCGCCTTCGCGGGTGATGAGGTAATGGCAGCTTACGCCGTAGTCACAAAATATTTTGAGAAGCTGCCCCATATCATACGGGTTGCCGGGGGTAATGTTGACTGCGCTCATGTAGTGGATGACTACAGTATCAACCAATCCGGATGGGCGCTTATCCCAAAGGTTTTGTTTTTTGGCTGTCGCCACCATCTTGCCCAGTGTAGTATTTCCAATGGAAAAACCGTTTCTGTTATTGAGCAGGCAATCATGTATTTTCATATTCTTTTACCCCTTCGGAAAAAAATGTTTGCGAATCACTATATAAATTACATATTTTCTACTGATGGACGCAAATAAAAATCAACTCAAACACCCCAAAGCGGTGCTGATAACCGGAGCGGCAGGCAGGATTGGGCTTGAATTGGCGAAAGAGTGCCTTGAACTCGGGTATCATGTAATCGCACATTACAGGAGTTCGCCGGAACCGGCGCGTTCTGCTTTTATGAGCGACAAGCGGGTGGCGTTTATTCCGGCAGAATTGACCGAGCCGTTACAGAAACTTATGGATGAGGTCAAAAAATTACCCGTCACGCTTGTGGGGCTGATTAACAACGCGGCGGTCTTTCAGACCGGGGACATCTCCGATCCGGAGCATTTTGTTGATACCCTGTCGATAAATACAATCGCCCCGCTCAAATTATCTGTGGCATTTGCTAAATGTGTCGATAACGGATGGATTATAAATATCACCGACGCCCGCACCCGCCACAAAAATAAAAAATACCAAAACTACCGCGTATCCAAAGTATTCCTCGACGAAATCACCAGGCAGTTGGCCTTTCTGTACGCCCCGTCAATACGCGTAAACGCAATCGCACCCGGAGCGGTTCTTCCGGCTGATAGTGAGCCGCCAAACCGATTCGCTGATTTGTCAACACACATACCTATGGGCAAAACCGGCAACCCAAGCAACATCCGCCAGACGCTGAGATTTTTAATTGAGAACAATTACGTAACCGGCACTGTAATTCCAGTAGACGGTGGGTGGGGATTGTAACAACGAAAGCCATGAAGAAATCGCGACAGAAACCAGTATGACGCCGGAAGAAATCGACAAGATATAGCCGTGAACTAACGAAAAACACAAAAGATCATGAAACTAAAAGTGATGCGGGGAGGTGATAAAAATCAGAACTTACCGTAATAACATGTGTTATGGTTAATGGAGGTGTGTTAATTATTTTCAAAAGTTTGTAAATCGGGGGAGCGAAAGGGGGATATAACATTCACAGCAAGTTTTTTTGGTTTGAACGCGCGCCATCTATTATATTATAATGATACTCTATTGATTTTACAGGCGGCTATCATTATGAACGTTCCTAAACACATCGGCGTAATTATGGACGGCAACGGCAGGTGGGCGCGGGGGCGCGGACTGCCGCGGACGGCGGGGCACAGGGCAGGGACAGACGCCACGAGGAAAATCGTGAGAGCGTGCGGGGAACTCGGCGTGTCGTACCTCACCGTATACGTGTTTTCAGCCGAAAACTGGGGCAGGCCGACAATCGAAGTGTCTATGCTCATGGACCTCCTTGTGGAGATGACGCGCAGAGAGATCAGGAACCTCAACGAAAATAACGTCCGCCTTACGGCTATCGGCAACCTTGAAAAGCTGCCGCCCAAGACGCGGGCAGAGCTCAAAAAGGGGATCGAGGACACGAGCGGAAACACGGGGCTGACGCTCATCCTCGCCATAAGCTACGGCGGCAGGGCGGAGATCGCCGGCGCCGCGCGCGCGTTCGCGAGGGACGCGGTCAACAACCCCGGGCTGATCGACGAACTGACCGAGGACGTGTTCGGCAATTATCTGTATACCGCGGGCATCCCCGACCCCGAGCTTATCATCCGCACGGGCGGCGACTGCCGCATCAGCAATTTTTTGCTCTGGCAGGCCGCCTACGCGGAACTCTACATCACCGACACCCTGTGGCCTGATTTTGACAGGGAGGCGCTTGTCAAGGCGATCGAGGATTTTAACAAACGCGACAGGCGCTTTGGAAAGGTAAAGGAATGATAAACACCGCCAATCTGAAAAAAAGGCTCGTATTCCCCGCGGTCGCGGTTCCGGTCGCGCTCGTTATCGTCAGCTCAGACTTCTCGATCTCCGCGTTTGTACTTAAACTGCTCGGCATGGACGGCGGCGCCCTGCCGGCCATATACCCCGGCCAGATTCTGGCGCTCACCATCGTGCTGCTCGGGGCGTACGAATACACGAAAATGCTGAGCGTCGCAAACAAAAAAAATGCGTTCTGGTTAGGGTATCTGTGGATATTAGCCATCAGCGGCGCGTATCTGTTCGACTACCCCGTCCCCGCCACGCTGTCAAACGGCGTACTTCTGATGCTTGTCGCGATTGAGGCTTTTACTTTCGGAAAAGAAGCGCCGCAGGGGCGGTGGAAGCGGGCGAGCCTGTTTTTCAGCGGGATAATTTTTCTGAACATCGCGTCCATAAGCATACTGAGCCTCTACCGCGAACCGTTTCAGCAGCTCTTCGACGCGCCGTCGTTCCTGTTCATCAAAAAACTTGAGCTTGTGATAGTGTTCACCGCGGTCTTCATGTGCGACACCGCCGCCTATCTCGTCGGCTCGGCTTGGGGCAAACGCAAACTCACCTCAATGAGCCCAAACAAGACCATAGAGGGCAGCCTCGGCGGGTTAGCCATGTCAGCAGCCATAATGACAGGTTGCTGGCTATTCCTGGGAAGCCCCGAATTTCCGATTATTATCGGTGTGATTATGGGGATACTGATAGGCGTGGCCGGTCAGACCGGCGACCTTTTGGCGTCGCTGATGAAACGTTATTTCAGGGTAAAGGACGCGTCGGCGATCATACCGGGGCACGGGGGGATTTTGGACAGGTTCGACAGCCTGTTCTTCGCCGCCCCGGTTTTATACCTATTTGCCTGGCTGTTAACTAGATAATTTTTATTGTGAGTATACGATGTACTTAACACATTTAGAAAATTTCAAATCGTCGGCTTGGCCGTCGCAATAAAAAATCGAAGATTTATGAGTGAATATAAAAAAATTCTGATACTTGGGTCAACCGGATCGATAGGTAAGAGCGCCTGTAACTGCGTGAGGAGGTTCAGGGAGCGGTTTTCTGTCGCCGGGCTGACGGCGGGCGCCAACCTTGACCTGTTGATCGGGCAGATACGCGAGTTCTCGCCGCCGGCGGTTTATATCACCGACCCCAAAAACGCCGCCGTACTCAGGGAGCTGTTCGGGGGGGCTATAAATGTTTACGACGGGGATAACGGCCTCGAACAAATCGTAAACGAAGCTGACTACGACATCCTGCTAAACGCCCTCGTCGGCGCGGTAGGTTTCAGGCCGACCGTGGCCGCCCTGCGGCGCGGGAAACGGGTCGCGCTCGCGAACAAGGAGAGTTTGGTCATCGGCGGGGATTATATAAGGGGTATTATCGGGGGCGACAGGGAGCGGCTTTTGCCGGTTGACAGCGAGCACAGCGCGATACTGCAATGCCTGCCGCCGGGATGCGATGTTAAAACCATCGAGTCGATAATCCTGACGGCGTCCGGCGGGCCGTTCCGCAATCTGCCCAAAGAGTCGTTCGCGTCCATCACCGTCGAGCAGGCGTTAAACCACCCGACGTGGCTGATGGGGAAAAAGATCACCATCGATTCATCGACGCTGATGAACAAGGGGTTTGAGGTGATAGAGGCGCATCATCTGTTTGCGCTGCCGTACTCAAAGCTGCGCGTATGCGTGCACCCGAAGTCGATCATCCACTCGTTGGTAGAGTTTTACGACGGTTCGGTGCTCGCGCAGCTTGGCCTGCCGGACATGGAGCTGCCGATTCAGTACGCGCTGTCGTGGCCGGAGAGGCTGCCTATCGGCGGCAAGCGGTTAAATTTGGCGGACGTCGGCAGTTTGGAATTTTTTGAGCCCGACCTGGACCGATTTCCGTGTTTGCGGCTGTGTATCGAAGCGGGCGAGATGGGCGGCACCGCGCCGGCGGTCGTCAACGCGGCAAACGAGGTCGCGGTCGAGCTGTTTCTTGGCAGGAAAATAGGTTTTACCGACATAGCAAAAATCGTAGAATCCGAACTAAACGCTCATAACCCGGTGGCGGTTGATTCCGTCGAGGTTGTTATGGGGGTTGATAGTGATGTACGTCAACGGGTTTTTACATCAAACAAATAAAAGGGCAATAATAAAAAATGGCAACACTATCTTTCACTCTCGCCATAATCGTCGGGCTCCTCGTCCTCGGCATTCTCGTCTTCGTCCACGAGCTTGGCCACTTTATCGCCGCCAAGGCGTGCAAGTTCAAGGTTCTCGCGTTTGCGATTGGCTTTGGCAGGCCGCTGTTAAAATGGAAGCGCGGCGACACCGAGTACCGGATCAACGCGATCCCTTTCGGCGGCTACGTGGCGATGGCGGGCGGCGAATCCGAGGAGGGCGGCGACGGCAAGGAGGACATCATAGGCGCCGGCAACTCCTCCAAGCCGATATGGCAGCGCGCGGTCGTGGCGCTCGCCGGGCCGGCCGCCAATTTCGTTTTCGCGCTGCTCACGCTTTGGGTGATGTTCATCTACGGTGTCGACCGCCCCGCTTTCATGGACAGCTCGAAGATCGGCGTAGTCCTCGCCGGCTCCCCCGCCGACAGCGCGGGGTTCATGGCGGGCGACAGCATTGTATCAATAAATGACGAAACCGTCAACACGTGGGAACATGTGGAGATGCGCCTCGCCCAGCAGTTGGGCGATTACACCATGACCGTCGACCGCGGCGGCGAGACTGTCCGGCTCAGCCTGCAAATCGAAAAGTTCGGCGCGCGCCTGCCAAAATACCCGTCCGGCGGCCTCCTCCCCGCGCGTTTCCCGCCGGTGATAGGCGGAGTGATGCAGAGGGGCAGCGCGGAAAACATCCTCGCCGCGGGCGATACTATCCTGTCGATAAACGGAACGGAGGTCGCGTCTTTCGACCGTTTCGCGTTTATAATGAGGGAGTACGACCCGGAAGAAGGCCCGGTGGCGCTCAGCATTAGACGCGACGGCGAGAGCATGAACGTGCTCATCATCCCCTCCTACGACTCGGCGTCGGGCAGGTACCTGCTCGGCGTGGAACCCGCGGCCGCGCCCTCGCGGGTAGTGCGCTACGGGCTAATCGCGGCGTTAGGCCCCACCATGGACAAGACATGGGAGTACACGACGATGATTTTCGATGTGCTCGGAAAACTGACAACCGGCAAAGTTTCCGCGAAACAGTTAGCCGGCCCGCTGAACATCATCCCCGTTTCGGGCATGATGGCGTTTCAGGGGCTGTCGACCATCCTTAACTTTATGGCGCTTATCGGGATAAATTTAGCCGTTCTGAACCTGTTGCCGCTCGTCATCACCGACGGCGGCCTGCTGATGTTTCTTGGGATAGAGGCTATCCGCAAAAAGCCGCTATCGATACAGACGCAAATGGCAATAAACAAAGTTTTTATCGCACTGTTCCTCGCGCTGTTTCTATTCGTATCATTTAACGACATACAGCGCCTGCCGGACTTTTTCAGGATGTGGCGATAAAACGCACGTTCCGAAATTTGTAAATTGAGGAGCTTCGCCATGAAAAAACGTATATCGGCACTCACCGCGTTGACCGTAGCGACAATTGTGGCGGGGTGCGGTACCGGCGGTGGCAGCTTTACTGATCCGCGGGACGGGAAGACTTATCGGACGGTAAGGATTGGTAACTTAACGTGGATGGCCGAGAATCTGAATTTTGAAATAGGTGAATCAGTATGTTATGAAAATGACGAAAGCAACTGTCAAAAATACGGACGGCTCTATGATTGGGAAACGGCTATGGAAGCCTGTCCCGCTGGATGGCGGTTGCCGAGTGAAGAAGATTGGGACAGTTTGGTTCTAATTACAGGCGGTCAGCGTGCGGGTACAAAACTTAAATCAAAAACCGGTTGGAACTACAATAACAGAAATAATATCAGCGGCAACGGTACAAATGACTTTGGCTTTTCGGCCCTGCCTGGCGGCATCGGCAACTCCGATAGCTTCGCCTATGCCGGCTACCTCGGCTATTGGTGGAGCGCCACGGAATTCTTCGGTGCGGGCCTTGCCTGGCGCTGGCGCATGTACTACGACCGCAAGGATGTACCCAGGAGCCTCAACATCAAGACGTACCTGTTTTCGCTACGCTGTGTAGAAGACTCCAAAGAGCGTAAGAATGTCGCACCAGTAGTGAATACCACGCAAGTGATTGATACAACATGGCCGCCCGGAACCCAATTTAATCCAAACGTAATATATGGCTCATTCACCGACGACAGAAACGGTAAAATCTACCGTACCGTAGAAGTAGGCGCTCAGACATGGATGGCGGAAAATCTGAATTTTGAAATCGGTGATTCATGGTGTTATGACAATAATGAGCGTAACTGTCAGAGATACGGGCGGCTTTATAGCTGGGGCTCCGCAATGACAGCTTGCCCGGCGGGATGGCGGTTGCCGAGCGATGCGGAGTGGGCAGTATTGGTGAATGCTGTCGGCTATAGCAGTACGGTATCTAAAAAGCTCAAGTCAATGTTCGGTTGGAACAATCTCAATGATGGTACAAGCGGTAACGGTACGGACGATTACGGTTTTTCGGCGCTGCCCGGCGGTCGCCGCTACTCGGGCCGCGGCTCGGACCGCCCCTACTTCAACGCCGTTAGCCGCACAGGCTACTGGTGGAGTGCTACGGAATTCGATGGCGGCTCCGCGCGGCACAGAACCATAGAGTACTTCACCGACATCGTGAGCTGGTCCCATGGGGTCAAGGCCGACGGATTCGCGGTGCGATGCGTCACGGGTTGCGCGGATACGGCGGAGGCGTCTGCGGTTTCACCTGTATCGGCACCAGGCTCTTTCACCGATCCGCGGGATGGGCAAACTTATCGCACTGTGAAAATTGGGGATTTTACGTGGATGGCCGAAAACCTCAATTATCAAGCGCATGACAGCTGGTGCTACGACAACGACAGAACGAATTGCAGCAAGTACGGGAGGCTGTACACGTGGGACGCGGCGAGGACGGCGTGCCCCACAGGGTGGCATTTGCCGAGCCGCAAGGGATGGGATAATTTGGTTAGGGCGGCGGGAGGTACAACTAAGGCAGGCGAGAGATTCAAATCAAGAACGGGTTGGAAAGATAATAGCAATGGTACTGATGATTATGGTTTTTCGGCCTTGCCAGGCGGCTTCCGTCACCTTGATGGCAGCTTTGACGTTGCCGGCGACCAGGGCTACTGGTGGAGTGATGCGGAGAGGGGCAGCAGCGATGCCTACTATCGGCAGATGTCTTTCAACTACGAGGACATAGACGAGTACCCCAACGACAAGGGTCACGGCTTCTCCGTTCGTTGTGCCAAGGACTGACAGCGCCAGTTTGGCACGTGCGATATATGGTAGTGTTTTAATTCAAAACCGCTTATACAAAAAAACGCTCCGCGTCCAACGCCGCCGAATGGGAAGATGAAGGATACACCGATATCATGAAGTACGGAGTGGCGTTTTACAAAAAAAGATGTTTGGTCAAGACTTGATTTTTCCTAACGATGATTTTGATGATATAATTTTTGAAATAACTATGAAATGGTGATAACGGGGGAAAATGAATATGCAAAAACACATATCGGTTTTTTTGCGGTACGGAAGAAACAGAGAAGTTATCGTAAACATCGTAAAAATCATCCTCGCGGCAACGATAACCGCCCTGCTCACAATCGGGTGCACACAAACCGAGAGTAACGACAGCATCAGTACTCCGATAAACATTTTTGATGAAATAAGAACTCTGATAGCCGAATACTATTTTGACCGATCGCAACTTCCCGTTATCAATGCCGCTCTTGAGCTTATGGAAAACAATCCGAATGTAAACTTGTCGGAAGAACTTAATCGCCTTTTTAACAGTATGCAAGTTTCACATTTCGGTTTTTATACTCCCGACGATCTTGATTACCATGAGTTGCTCGGCACTTTCAGTACTCTTTACGCGGATAAACTTAGAACGATGTTTCCGCCCGACGGTATTGTCAAGTATCCCGGCATCGGTATTGCGCCGCGCCTTATAAACGGGCGTTATTATGCAGCTTTCGTTTACGCGAATACACCGGCCGCGCGAGCCGGTATTCTGACGGGTGATGAACTTTTGACTGTTGACGGCCAACAATACAGTCCCGTCGAAGCGTTTCGGGGCAAGGTTGGGGAAACCGTGCGCCTTGCTTTGCGACGTGTTCGGGACGAACCCGTAATTGAACTTGACATTGCGGTTGAAGCCATTGACCCAATGGAAACTTTAACTGCCTCAACAACAAACTCCGCCGTGGTGATTGAGCGTGACGGGCATAAGCTTGGGTATATCCGTATGTATTCATACGCGGGCTTGGCGTTTGGGCAAATTCTGACCAATACGATTTCCGGCGGCAGTTTCGCTTCGGCAGACGCCTTAATTCTCGATATACGCGGACGTTGGGGCGGGGCGCCGTTGGATGCCGCCGAAGTGTTTATCGGAGGTACGCCTACCGTTGAATGGATCACGGCTGCCGGTGAGGTCAACACATCAAACTTTCGCTGGACCAAGCCGTTGGTTGTCATAATCGGTTCGGAGACGCGCAGCGGTTTGGAAATAATGGCTTACTCGTTGAAAAAAGCGGGCATTCCCTTGGTAGGTTCTACAACGGCAGGCGCGGTTATCGGCGGTTTTCCCTTTCTTTTGCATGACGGCAGTTTTTTAATGATTCCGGGTATGGACGTCAGGGTAGACGGTCGCCGCATCGAAGGCGTTGGCGTTGCGCCAACCGTACCTGTCGACACAGCTCTCGAATACAGTCGGGGTAACGACCCTAAACTTGAAGCGGCAATAAACAAAATAATAGAAATTCTTAACACGCCGCAGTAAATAAATCGTTTGTTTTTGTGCTGGAAAAATACGCGGAAGCGAAAGATATGCCGGCAAAAAATGCCCTAAACCTGTGGAAAGAAAAAGGATTGGTGAGCTACATAAACGGCATGTACGAACAATATCACACA
>JAITFQ010000077.1 GCA_031281225.1 Chitinispirillales bacterium | reverse complement strand
TTCCTGCAACGGATAATTAACGGCGGCGGACACATCATCCGCGAGATGGCGCTCGGCACAAGACGGGCAGATTTGTGCGTGGTTTATGACGGGCACAAATATCCTGTCGAATTGAAAATTCTGCAAAGCATAAAAGACCATTCCGAAAGTTTGAAACAGATACTGGCTTACATGGACAAAGTCGGCTCAGACACGGGATGGCTTGTTATCTTCGACCGCGCTACGGATAAATCATGGGATGAGAAAATTTACATGAGGGAAGAAAACGTGGACGGGAAGAGAGTGGTGGTGGCGGGGTGTTGATGACGAAAATCATTACAGTTAACCGATCCAACCCCGTACCCTTATTCCTCCAACGGCAAAATATTTCTAAAAACACCCCACAATACCCAACAACGCCGACACCTTCACGCGCGACGCGCAGCCTCCGATAATCAAGGCTGCGAGAAAAACGGTGAAGCATGTTGTCAGCATGATGATTGCCGGTCGCTTCATTTTGAATTTGATTTAAACGGCCTCGACAACTTTTATATGCAATTCCCGCAACTGCTTTTCCGTCACTTCCGCCGGCGCTTTCATCATCAAATCCTGCGCTCTTTGGTTCATCGGGAACGCTATCACTTCGCGTATGTTCGGCTCGTTCGCGAGGAGCATTATGATCCTGTCGACGCCCGGGGCGATTCCGCCGTGGGGCGGGGCGCCGAATGAGAGCGCCCTTATCATCGCGCCGAATTTTGCGTCAACCACGTCTTTCCCGTAACCCGCGATCTCAAACGCCTTGTACATGATGTCGGGGCGGTGGTTACGGATCGCGCCGCTCGACAGCTCAATCCCGTTACATACAATATCGTACTGATACGCGTTGATCTCAAGCGGGTCTTTTTCCAAAAGCGCCTCCATTCCGCCCTGCGGCATGGAGAACGGGTTGTGCGAGAAATCTACCTTTTTTAATTCCTCGTTATACTCAAACATCGGAAAGTCGGTGATCCAGCAAAAACGGAAAGCGTTCTGTTCCACAATGTCAAGGTCTTTGCCGAGCTTGACCCTGATCTCCCCGGCAATTTTACTTGCCGCCGCCTCGTCGTTGCAAACAAAAAACGCGGCGTCGCCGGGCTTGGCGCCAATGGCGTCCGCTAATTTGCCCATGCTGCCGGCGTCAAGAAATTTCGCGATAGGCCCCTTAACGCCCTCCTCGTTCCAAACAAGATAAGCAAGCCCCTGCGAGCCTATCGACTGCGCGAACTCGACCATCCTGTCATAAAAGGCGCGCGGCTTGCTGGCAGCATTTTTGACCGGGATAGCGCGAACCACCCCCCCGCCCGCCACCGCGTCGGCAAAAACCTTGAACCCACTGCCGGCAAATATCTGCGACACATCCTGAATCTCTATGGGGATACGCAAGTCCGGCTTGTCGGTGCCGTATTTAAGCATCGCGTCCTTAAACGGTATTCTGCAAAACGGCGCTCTGTCGCGCTCCCAAGTAGAAAACTCGCCAAAAAGCCCGTCAAGCAAATTTTCAACAACCGCAAACACGTCGTCCTGGGTGACGAAAGACATCTCCATGTCGAGCTGATAAAACTCCCCGGGCGACCTGTCGGCGCGCGCGTCCTCATCGCGGAAGCAGGGGGCTATCTGAAAATAACGGTCGAACCCCGCCATCATCAACAACTGCTTAAACTGCTGCGGCGCTTGCGGCAGCGCGTAAAATTTCCCGGGGTGCAGGCGCGAGGGGACGAGAAAGTCGCGCGCGCCTTCGGGCGACGAGCTTGTCAGGATAGGCGTCTGATACTCGTTGAAACCCATCTCGCCCATAACGCGGCGTATGTAGGCGATCACTTTTGAACGCAGCAATATGTTGGCGTGAATCTGGCTGCGGCGCAAGTCGATAAAGCGATACTCCAAACGCAACTCCTCCGGCGCCTGATCCTCGGGGAACACCGGGATAGGCACCTGCTCCGCCTCGCTCAAAATATCATAACTCTCCGCCACAAGTTCCACCTCGCCGGTGGGCAGGTTGGGGTTGACGTTCTCGTCCGTGCGGCTCGCCAAAATCCCGTCGAAGCGGATCACCGTTTCTTTGGTCAAGTGGGCGATTTTTTTCTGAAACGCGCGGTCGGGGTAGACCACGACCTGTGTAATCCCATAATGGTCGCGCAAGTCGATAAACAGCACGCCGCCATGATCCCTGCGATTGTTTATCCATCCGCTGAGCCTGATAAACTCGCCGACATTTTTTTTCTTGAGCTCTCCGCACGTATGCGTCCGGTATTGATGTATTTCCATTGTCCCTACCCCTTCTTATCTTAAAATTTTTGAAATTTATCCAATCATACGGGTCTGTCTCTGTATCCTGCGGTTTTGTTTTTCAAAATCTGGGGCGGAGAAGATGGCGCGGCCTTATATCAGGCGTATGCCAACTTTCCACGTGCTATCGGTATAGTACGCCCCATGACTTGTGCGGTTTCTATCCATTCGCGAATCACGATTTCGGCGTTTTGCACCGCTTCAACATACGACTGCCCATCGGCCATGCAACCGGCCAATTCAGGTACTTCGGCGATAAACGCGCCATCCTCAGCACTCCAATAAACAATGATTTCATAATTATTCATTCGAGGATCTCCATACGATACTTCAAAATAGTGTTTCGTACCTGTTTGACCTGATACGCTTTCGCTTGCGCCCCATTGGGCTGTATATTGAGTATTTCATCAACGTCCTGCCTGTAAAAAATGTGATGACTCCCCTTAATTCGTTCGCTAAAGCCCATGGCACGCAACAAGTAAACAAGATCGATGAATCTTATCGATAGGTCACTTCTGCCGGATAGAATATCGACAACTAACTTCTCGTACTTCCCCATTTTAGTATTGTACCATTTCTTTAATTCGAATCGAAGTTCACTCTATAAAGATAATACAATATCATTTAAAAATCAATGATTTTTTAGATTTTTTTGAGGAGGCGGGGAGACGGGGCGTAACAAAATAAAACCCCCGGCTTTCGGCAACGCTACTGACAGGGGGCGCTCACTGCTCTTTTCAACCGCTTGCGCGGTTTGGAAATCGACCGGTTCACCAATGCCATCCGGCTGTTTTTGAGCTCAGGGGGACGAAGAAAGCGCAAGGCGGAAGCCTATGTTGTTGTTGCGATTGTCCGGGGTGTTGTTGTTGCGATTGGACACACGGCAATTCCTCGCGTCATTGTTCCAACTGCCGCCGCGAATTACGCGATTGGAGCCCCTCAGCCGACTTCCATTTTTAATCCTGCCCATCCTTTAATCCTGTAAATCCTGATTCAGACGTTTTTTAGGCTTCGACAAGCTCAGCCACCGTAGGCCGGCCGTTGCCTGAGGTTGGCTTCGCCGAGATAAACAAGTTGTCGAAGGCAACATCACAGATAGAAGCAAATATTTTTTTGACACTCGATATAGACAAACAGAACACAAGGGACGCGGGAGGGGACGCGAAGAATCCCTCCCGACTTGATGTTTTAATGTGGCATTCTCAATTTCGCCCCGACCTCCTCCGGTGTGCGTTGGGGGCGTGTTCCGTGCAGCATTGAGTGGCAATTTGAGCATACCGGCATTAGGTCGGTTTTAGGATTCGTTTCCGTGAGTGTTTTTACGGATTCAAGGTGGTGTACCTCGATAAAACCTTTGCCGATATTGCCGTAAACCTTTTCAAAATCAAAGCCGCAAATTTTGCACACGTATCCATGTATATCCAAGCATTTTTGCCGCGCTTCGGCACTTCTTTTGTTGACCGTACGGTTTTGTACGTATTGCCTGTTCTCATTGAATTTTTCTTCGTCGATTATTAATATGGGCGGCGGAGTGTTTTCTGTCGCGAGTATCAGGTTTTGAACGTAATCAATCATTTTTTCCCGTATTGGACGTGCGTTCTCGCTTTTCCCCCACCACATTAGATGTTGCCCATGCCCGCCGTCACCCTTTTTTTTCACTCTGGGTATGAAAGGTGCTTTGTCATCGTATTCAATTTCTCTGCCGTTTTCGACATCGCAAACCAGACTATACGGTGCGTAGTCCTTTTCTTCCGGTATGTACCTTATCGGCGACTTTCTTTCCATTCTTCCCGCGTAGACTCTCGCGTTTTTATAGTACCCGGCGATAACACGCCCTTTTTTCGCCCGTGTTTTCGTGAAAATCACAAGCACGTTATCTATGAACCGCCATCCATCCTCATCCTCCTGAATCTCGTCTTTTGCAATTTTATCAATTTTACAACATCCGTACGGTGGGCAATAGCCATAAAACTTGCCCTCATCAGGCTCGAAGTTAAACATTTCGTGGCCGTATCCGTTATCCTTTACATAACTTCCGCTCCCTAATTGAACAAAAACTACCTTGTTTCTGTCTATCTCACTCATGACCAACCTCCATTCATTTAAGATTATTGTTATATGTTACACCCCGTTTGGGGCTTTTTTCCCACAATCACGACTCTCACGAGCCGACAATAAAACTGGTACCCCCTAATTTCTATCCGTATTTCATAACCAACCCCCTTTCTTTAAGGTCGAAGCAAGCGCAAAGCAAGTACATTCGTACTGATTATGCGCTTACCCCTCGTTTATATCTATTACTTCCTAACTCACGCTCCGCTACCCCATCTATTGATGAACTAGGGGGAAACAGCAAGGCGGAAGCCTACGTTGATGCCGCGAAAGCCCGGAGTGCCGGTGTTGCTGCGATTGGACACACGGCAAGTCGTCGCGGGACAGTTCCAACAGCCGCCGCGAATAACGCGGTTGGAGCCCGAAGACGGTCCCGTAGGATTAGTCTTAGCTTCTGCCGTATAGTTTCCATGCCAATCATGAACCCACTCTAAAACATTACCGCTCATATCATAAATACCCAACTCATTAGGAGCTTTAGTACCTACCGGGCAAGTCCCCAAAAGGCCACCCCTATTGAAACAAGCCACCTCATTGATATCATCACTACCCGAATATATATGCCACCGAGTATTCGTACCACCGCGAGCCGCAAACTCCCGCTCAGCCTCCGTAGGCAAGCGGTAAGTCATACCCGTCATCTCATTTAAGTTAGGAATAAACGCATTAACAATATCATTCCAACTGATACGCTCAACAGGACGTGAAAGGTCACCCGTAAAACTCGATGGATTATCACCCATAACCGCTGCCCACTGAGCCTGAGTAACAGGATATTTACCTATAGAAAAACTACTCAAAGTCACCTCATGTGCCGGACTCTCATTAGCCGCGCAAGCCGTCCCCTGCTCCGGCGTACACCCCATAAAAAAAGTACCGCCCTGAACAAATACCATCTCAATTTCACCAAGTTCAATGTCGAATCTTTCAAATTCAAAATTAGCGGTTACTGTCATATCAGATGTAATAGTGACGGTAGTAGTAGCGGAATTAGGATCGGCAACTCCGGCCCCACTCCAATTCACAAACCTGAACCTGCGCGCCTCATCAGCTGTGGCTGCAATAGTAACAACTGTACCGCTAAAATAAGTTATTTGATTGGGATCGCGCGTTATGGTACCGCCATTCGTGGGAGATGCATTAGTCGTAAGCGTGTGTATTCCCGTTGGCCCCGGCCCGTCCCCCGTCCATTCAAAATTAGCCGTCACTGTCCTGTTAGCCGTCACGGACACGGTAGTACTCGCAACATCAGCGTTAGCAACCCCCTCCCCCGTCCAGTTCACAAACCTGTACCCGCTCGCGGCATTGGCGGTAATGCTGACAGTTGCTCCGCTAGAATAGCTTGTCT
>JAITFQ010000010.1 GCA_031281225.1 Chitinispirillales bacterium | reverse complement strand
GCCCCGACGGCTGCCGCGGCCTCGGAAGCTTCGTCTCGTCCTGTCTTTTCGACGCCCTAATAATAAACGAACACGGTATCGCCGTCGTCAGCCCCGAAAAATGCACCGGCTGCGGCAAGTGCGTGCCGTCCTGCCCCCGCAAGGTAATATCGCTGATTCCGCAAGTCCACAAGGTTTACCTGGCCTGCTCAAACCGCGACAAAGGCGCGAAAGTCAAACAATACTGCTCAGTAGGCTGCACCGCCTGTACGCTGTGCGTCAAGGCCACCCTCTCCGGAGCGGTATCAATGGAGGGTAACCTGCCCGTTCTTGATTACACAACAAACGAGATATTCATAATAGCGCACGCGAAATGCCCCACAAAGTGCTTTGTCGACCTGGCCAAAATGCGCCCGCGGGCCAACATCGACACCAAATGCACCGGCTGCGGCAAATGCGCCGTGGTCTGCCCCATGAAAACCGTAATCAAAGGCACCCCCGGCGAGCGCCACGTCATAGACAAGGACAAGTGTATCGGCTGCGGCACCTGCCTAAACGCCTGCACCGTAAGAGCCATCGCCCTATGGGGCGGCCTGGGGTACGATTCGGTGGAGAAGCAGAAGAGGGGCAGATGAGAGGGGGGAAAATGAACATTGAGACGATTATAAAATTAGGCGACTGTAAAAACATTCTTAAAGAGTTGCAGGATAATTCTGTTGATTTAGTTGTTACCTCGCCGCCTTATGCGGATTGTAGAAAACAAACTTATGGCGGTATAAAGCCACAAAATTATGTTGAGTGGTTTTTACCGATAAGTAAAGAGTTGCTAAGGGTATTAAAACCAACCGGAACGTTTATCTTAAATATAAAAGAAAAAGCAGAGAATGGGGAACGAAATATTTATGTTCTCGAATTAATTTTAGCTTTGCGCAAGCAGGGGTGGTTATGGACGGAGGAATTTATTTGGCACAAAAAAAACTGTTATCCGGGCAAATGGCCGAATCGTTTCCGCGATGCTTGGGAAAGATTGTTACAGTTTAATAAAACTAAAAATTTTAATATGTACCAAGATGCCGTAAAAGTGCCCATAGGCGGTTGGGCTAACGGACGGTTAAAAAATTTGAGTGAAACCGATAAAATCAGAGATAACGCGCGAAACGGCAGCGGTTTTGGTAAAAACATCTCGAATTGGATAGGCAAAGAAACGGTTTACCCAGACAATGTCTTGCATTTATCAACCGAATGCTATAATAAAAAACATAGCGCCGCGTTTCCGGATGCCCTGCCGGAATGGTTTATAAAACTTTTTACGCAGGAGGGCGATACGGTTTTAGACCCTTTTGCCGGTTCGGGAACAACATTACGAGTAGCGCAAAAAATGTACAGAAATTCTATCGGAATAGAAATTATACCTGAATATATATCTTTGATAAAATCACAAATGTCGCAAGAAGACCTGTTTGTATCATTTGAACCGGAGTTAAAATATGAAAAAGTTAAATATGGATGACGTTGTTGAATATGTTGAAAAAAACATCGAAACATTTCATTTGAAACGCTTGCAAAACCTTGAGAAATTAAAATTGTCAAAAATTTTGAAAAAGAAAAATCCTTATCTTTTCAAGGCGAAGTCTGTTGAAACATCAGACGAAATTGTTCGTGGAATTGTAGGCGCTTATGTATCGTCAAGCGAAGAAACTATTTTTGGCGACTGGCTTGAGGGGCTAGCTATTTTTATAAATCAAAAAGTTTTTAACGGGTGGAAGTCAACCACATCCGGCATTGACCTTGAATTTGATAAAGAAGGAACTAGATACATTGTCGCAATAAAATCAAGCGTAAAGTGGGGAAACAGCAGCCAAATCGCAAAATTGAGAGCGGATTTTAACGCCGCGAAGAAAACATTGAGAACAAGTAACTCAAAACTGAATATCATGGCTGTAAATGGCTGCTGTTACGGAATTGATAACAAGCCGGATAAAGGCGATTATTTAAAATATTGCGGCCAACAATTTTGGTCATTCATTTCTGGAAATGATAACCTCTATATTGATATAATTGAACCGTTAGGATATAAAGCGCGAGAACAAAATAAATGTTTTCAAAAAGCATACAATAAATTGCTTAATCGTTTTATAAAGGAGTTCTCTAATGAATATTGCAAAGATTCCGGTGAAATTGATTGGGACAAAATTGTAACGCTCAATTCTGGACTTCTAAAATTGAAACACTAAGGAGAGATTCCATAATGGGGCAAATGCCGTTCGCACCTGCATAAAAAAAATGATTTTGACTTTACGCTGTTGAATATATTATATTGTAATATTACGCATTTAAAAAATCTGAAATTGTCGGCTTTTGCCGTCACAGTTAAAAAATATTATCACAATAAGGAGTGTAGGAATGCAACGACATAAGTCGGTGGAAAAGCGTGACCGTACGAGTAAGAAGGCCAATTTGAGGAACCGCGCCAACCGTTCCCGCGTTAAGACGGCTGTCCGCGGCGTGCTTGAAGCTAAGGACAGGGAAGGCGCGGAGGGTGCGCTCAAAACAGCGGTTTCGGTTTTGGACAAAAGCGTCAAAATCGGCCTTATCCATAAGAACAAGGCAGCCAATCAGAAGTCGCGTTTAAGCAAATTGGTGAATAAAATCGAAAAACAATGACGAACCGTGCCGGCGCTTTTTTTTGCGTTGCCGCCGTGTTTTGGGCTGTCTGCTGTTTTCCGCCCGAAGCGCGGGCGTCGCCGTATCTGTCCGTCGACAGAGAGTCGGCGCTCGCGGCCCGTACTGCGTTTTTGCAGCAGGCCGATTTGACGGACAGAGATTTTTTGACGCTCGAAGCGTGGCTGGCGTCAAACGACAGGCAGCTATTCACCAACCGTATTTCGAGCTTGAGCGAAACGGGGAGCCCGTGGTATTACTACATACGCGGCTTTTTGGGGGAAGAGAGCGCCGACGGTGAGTATTATGGGCAGGCCGTCGCGGCTGCCGCGCGGGCGCGCAGCGCGGGCGCGGGGACGCTGTGGCTCCTCGCGGTGGAATTTATCCGCAACGACCAGTTCCACTGGGCCGCGAATTCTCTTAATTCCCTCGAAAGAAGGATGTTCACCGCCGGCGGTTCGTCCGCGCCGTTTTTGGCCAAGCTGCTTATGCTCATGGGGAACGCCGCGGCAGGGCAGTCCGCCGAAAGGGCGGAATTTTGCTACGACTGGGCAAAAATGTTTGACGCGAATCAGTGCTGGTGGCTCTACAAAAAGGGTGGTATTGATTTTCCCCGCAATGTGATGGCGACGACGCCGGGGTTTATCGCCGAGGTTATCGGCGTTTCCATGAATTCGTGGCGTGCGCAAGCCGCGCTCCTCAGCGGGTTTTACAGGTTTTTCAGCACAACGGCCTTTATCTTTATCTGCGCGATTTTTTTGGTTTTCGCGGTAAAATACCTGCCATCAGGCGTGCACCCCGTCGGCGACGCGCTTTTCGGCGGGGCGTCTATGCGGCTCCGTACGGTTTCGGGCGTTACAGTCGTCCTGTCTGTATTGATTTTGGGGATTTTGCCGGGGCTATGGGCGATCGCGTTTGCGGTATACAGGTTTTTGAACCCCGCCGAAAAAAAATTAGCCGCCCTTGCCTGCGTCGTTTTGGCTATCATCCCCCTGAACTTTTACGCCGAAAATTTTCTGCGGCGCGGCATGGAGCCCGCCTCCCCGGCGGTGGTTTTAGACCGGGCTATCCGCGAGGGGTATTCGAGAGGCTTGCACGAACTGATTGAGGCGAACATCCAAAAAGATCCGAACGACCACGTCAGCCAGACGGCGCTTGCCGTAAGCGCGGTCAAAAAGCGCGATTTTGATCAGAGCGCCGCCGCCCTCGACAAAGCTCTCCGGCTGGCGCCGTCCGACCCCATGACGCTTATGTGCGCGGGAAATATTTCGTTTCTTATGAAAGACAACGAGAACGCTGAAATTTTTTACAACAATCTCAGGAAAATACAGCCGGGCAACGCGGCGGCGAAGTTCAATCTCGCCCAGGCCAGCATGGACAAGGGCAGCTTCAAGGCGACAGACATGATGGCGGTGGCCGCGGAGCTGGATCCGGGGATGATCAGCGGCTTTCTCAGGGAAAACGAGCGTCATTTTTCAAGCGACGCCCCCCCGATGCGCAGTATAATCTGGCCTCCTGTTTCCCCCAGATATTTTTGGGGGCGTCTGTTTTTAGCCAATCCGGCCGAAATTTTTGAATCGAGGGGGGCCATGCCTTACGGGGTGCCGCCCATAGCGATTTTTTGCGTATCTGTGTTACTTTTTGCGGCGCTTCCGGTTATGAACTCAACCGTTTGGTGCGAAAGCCGCTCCAAGGTAAAAAAATATTTCATTTGCAGGATTTGCGGGCGGCTAATCTGTAAAAAATGCAGGAAAGGCACGATGTGCGCCACCTGCTACAACGTATACCGCAACGCGCCAAACAATGCCGCGGCGATACACAACCTGCAAAAAAAACATCAGGACGCCGCGCTTATGCGCAAAGACATTTCAAAATACGCGCTGGGGGCCCTCGTCCCCGGAGCGGAGAGGCTTTACAGCGAGGAAAAAATTTTCAAACCGGCCGTGAAGGTATTCATCACAAGCGCGATTTTCGCCGCTTACTACTGCGCGTTTACGTTCCGTACGAACTATCCGAGCGTCGCTGTGATGAACCCGCTGCCTTATGTCTCGGCGTTGCTAATTTATAATTTGGCGGCATTTGTAAGGCAGAGTAAATGGTTAGTGTCAACATTGCGTATGCGGGCAAAAATGGCGGGTAAATAATTGACGACGGGGGTTAGACATGGTTATTAGCGGGACAGTAAGAGAATTCATTTTGGCCGACATATTCAACCTGCTCATGCAGCAGAGGGTCACTGGCAGGCTCGCCATTGTCGACGGCAAGCTTGAGGGCGGGGTCGTCTTTAAGGACGGCCTTATCGTCGGCGCGGACTGCGGCGGAGACAATCTGCAAACCAAGCTTTATAACTTTCTGGTAAATATAAAAAAAATACCGGTCGACATGCTGAACCCGCTGTTCAACGCCAGTTCCAACAACCTGAACGCCCTTGCCACAACCCTTGTTGAGCGCGGCTTTGTAAGTTCAAACGAGTTAAAAAACTTCGCCGAATCGTGCGTGGAGGACATCAGTTGCAGCCTGCTCGCGTGGAGCCGGGGGACATACCGTTTCAATCCGCTGCGCAGCATAGCCACGATTGCGTGCGGAGCCGCCAGCATTTCCGTTGAAAACATCATCATGGAGGGGATGCGCCGAACCGACGAGTGGGCGCGTATGCAGGAGTACATCAAGGGAGAGATGATTTTTGTTCCAAAGACAGCGGGCGGCGCACCGGCGGAGTTTGACGTTGTCGCCGCTCCCGAAGAGTACGTGCTGAGCCTGCTAAACGGGAGCAATACCGTCAAAAGTATAACGGCGTTCTGCTGCCTCTGCGAGTATAGGGTATACGAGTCCCTAAGCATCCTCCTGCAGACGCAACGCATAGCGGCCCTCCACAACAAGTACGCGCAGCCGATACAGGCGGCTCTCAAGCGCAAGGAGGCGGAAGAGGCTTCCATGGGCAAAACTTTTTTCGGTTCGGTCATTTCGGCAGGCGTGGCCGTCGCCTTTGTCCTTTTTTTCCTGTTCTGCAAAACTTCCCTGCTCCCGAAATTGGGCGGGGAAGGGGGTGCGGAGAGTGCCGGCGTCACCGACGCGGCGCGCGCGGCGGCGCTCCTGTATCAGGCGGTCAACGGGGAGCCGGCAAGAAATCCGGCAGTACTGAAAAACGCCGGCTTGCTGACCAACCGCGATTTTTGATTGCGAGTATACGACATATTTCACGCATTTACACGTAATATCTTTAACTGTGAGTATGCGATGTATTTCGCGCATTTGGAAAATCAAAAATTACTGGCTTTGGCTTCGCCGAGATAAGCAAGTTGCCGTCACAATTAAAAACTCTTGCGCGGCGTGTGCGCATTAATTATTATTATACTGTAATATTAAAAGAAACCGTCATCGGTATATAAACCAGAAGGATGACTTCATGGCGTCAATCAATTATGCGGCCAGGCAAATAAGCGTTAAAATCGTTTATTACGGCCCGGGTTTAAGCGGGAAGACTACCAACCTCCAGGTGATTCACAAAAAAACACCCCTGGAGCACAGGAGCGATATGGTGTCGCTTGCGACAGAAACCGATCGTACCCTGTTCTTCGACTTCCTGCCCCTCGACTTGGGGAAAATCAAACAGTTCGACACCAAGTTCCAGCTCTATACGGTGCCGGGACAGGTCTACTACAACGCGACCCGCAAGCTCGTGCTGCGCGGCGTCGACGGCGTGGTCTTTGTGGCGGACAGCGGAGCCGACAAGATTCAGGAGAATCTGGAAAGTTTCCAGAACCTTGAAGACAATCTGGCGGAATACGGCTACCAGAAAGACAGCATCCCCATTATCATCCAGTACAATAAGCGCGACCTTCCGAACGCGCTGCCGATTGAGGAGCTGCAGAGGCATATCAACAAGTACAACCTGCCCTACGGCGAAGGTATCGCCTACAAGGGGGTGGGTGTTTTTGATACGCTCAAGCAGATCGGCAAGATTGTAATAGACCATCTCAATAAAAAATATTCGAGAACGGCGGGCAGAAGCGCACCCGCGGTCGCGCCGGCACCAGTTGCCCCCGCGGCTCCGGCAGCCGCATTTCAGCAGCAGCAATTCGCGCCGCCGCCACCACCGCCCGCGCCGGCCTATCAGCAACCGATGGGGGGATTCGCCCCGCCACCGCCGCCGGCACCGAGTTATCAGCCGCCGATAGCCGAGCAACCGTTCGCGCCGCCGCCTCCCCCGCCGGCGCCGGCCTATCAGCAGCCAATGGGGGGATTCGCCCCGCCACCGCCGCCGGTACCGAGCTACCAGCCGCCGATCAGTGAACAGGCGTTTGCGCCGCCGCCGGTATCGAACTTTCAACCGATGCCCGAATTTTCCCCGCCGGCGCCGGCCTACCAGCCGCCTGTAAGCGAACCGGTCTTTGCCCCACCACCGCCGGCGCAGAGTTTTCAGCCACAATCTTTTGATCCGTTCGAGGCCACGCCCTCTTTTGAGCCGCCCGCGCCCGCCGCCCAGCAGCAGTTTGGCGGCGACCCATTCGCGCCTCCGCCTCAGCAGCAATATCAGGCTCCGCCGCCGGCGGTTTCGGCTTATGAGCCACAGGCCTTTGAGCCGGTAGCGCCGCCTGCCGCCCCACAGTCATTTGAAATGGCGGCGCCATCATCTTTTGAGATAGCGCCTCCGTCTTTCGAGATACCGGCGCCAGCGCCGCAATCCTTTGAACCGCCGGCAACAGCCGATCCCTTTGGGTTACCGCCGGCAGCGCCGCAGTCTTTTGATTCGATGGCGTCAGTGCCGTCGTTTGAACCGCCCGCGCCCGCCGTCTCTTTTGACCCTTACGCGCAGCAACAGCAAGCGTCGCCATGGGGGGAACAACCGCCGGCAGCGCCGAACGCGTTTGACAACGATCCGTTCATGGCCCCGCCAGCCGCCCCGGCTCCGGCCGCCAACATCGGGTCTTTTGAAGTCCAGACGCCGCCGCCCGCGCCAGCGCAGCCAAACACAAACTTTGACGACGTATTCATGCTGGATCCGCCCCCCACCGCGGCACCGCCGCCAACGCACGGCATGCCCCCGCCAAATAATCAGGGAGGCTTCGGCAACTCCCCTTTTGATTTCGAGATGGCACCACCGCCGATGCCATCCGTAACGGCCTATTCAGGCCAAGGCGGAAACGATTTGGGACTCGACGCTGCCCCGCAGGAGGAAAAGTCGGAACTCGACCTTGAAATCGAGAAATACCAGCGGGAGATTGAGGAGAAGCAAAAGCAAATGCACTCTGACGGCGGTATCATGGGCTTCCACCAGCCGCCCCAGAGTTCCGGTACGCAAGAGGCGCAGCCATACTTGAGTCAAGGCGACAACCACCAATCCCAGTTTGATTTGCAACCAAACACAGGGGTTGCCGGCTTCGGCGCCGATCAATCGCCTGCGCCGTGGCAAAGTCCCGGAGTTGCCGACATTGGCGTCAATCAATCGCCTGCGCCATGGCAAAGTCCCGAGGCTGCCGACAACGGTGTCAATCAATCGCCGGCGCCGTGGCAAAACACCGGGGCTGCCGATAACGCTGGTCAATCACTGCCGCCTTGGCAAAACGCCGAAGCGGTCGATAACACCGGTCAATCGTTGCCGCCTTGGCAAGGCCCTGGCGTTGATACCGCTGCCGATCAATCGGCGTCACCGTGGTCGGGAGGTACCGGAACCGATACTTTTGATGACTTTGAAGCTGAACTTTCCGGCACCGGCATGTTCCGCAACGACGCGCCGGAGGAGTACCCAACCGACAGCGCGATGTTTTTCACGTCGGTAGACAGGAATAACAGGCCGAAAAAACCTGTAAAACCACCGGTAAACCCGGCTAAAATGAAAGCGGCGCAGCAACAGCAAAAAGGGTTTCTGCCCAAACTCTTCAACAAGAACCAATAGGGGCTAAAGATATTATATGAAAGACATGATTCTCTTTCCCGAGGACATTGAGCGTTTAGACAGCGTCTTAGTGCCGCTGACCCAAAAAGCCAACCTGCTCCTTGCCGCGCTTATCAATAAGGACGGCCGGATACTCACAAGCCAGGGCCCGCTCGTAACCGTCGACATCGTGTCGCTCGCCGCGCTCGTGGCCGGTAGCTCGGCGTCCACAATCGCCATCGCGCAGCTTATCGGCGAAACCGAGTTCTGCGCCATGTACCAGCAGGGGAAAAGCAGGCACATCTACATAACAAGCGTAGACAACGACACATTTTTGGGTCTCGTGTTCGACGACCGCACAAATATCGACAGGGTAAAAGTGTTCGTGCGCCAGTTTGAACGCCAGCTCACGGAAGCGCTCGTACAGGTGTACAACAAAACCGAAGATATGGTAGACCTCGATCTCGATATGAACTCCGTACTCTTCGGCGCCCACCTTACAGCCGCCCCCGCCGCGCCGCCAGCAGGCGGGCAGCAACCCGCGGGCGAAGTGGTGTACATGGACATGAACCAAAAAATGCCACCACCCATCAAATAGGCCGCAAAAAGCGTATGAGAAACGAACCGTTCGTATGCCCCAACTGCGGCGAACTCCTGCCGCCCAAAGCCAAAGTATGCCGCGGGTGCGGCTCGGATGAAAATACCGGATGGTCGGAAAGCACATACCTCGACGGAATCAGCCTGCCGTTCGAAGACGACGAATACGAAGAGATCAGGGCAAAGGAATTTTCCGGCGGTAAAATCAGCGGCGGAGGCGGAAAAGTCCGCGTCGACTGGAAAATGGCCGTCGGGGCGGTAGTTGTCGCCGCCATGATTATGGCTTTTGTATGCAGATAGCGGACAGGCGATGACAGGGCTATTATTCCACTCCATCGACGAAAAACCGCGGCTGAACATGTCGAGCTATTCCAAACGTAAATTCGGACAATTTCTTGACTATCTGAATTCCAATGATATTAATACAATCACCGTCTCCGAACATACTGCGCACCCACAAAATCAACAAAAAGCAAGCGCGGTAATAACTTTCGACGACGCCCTCCAATCTTTTTATGACAACGCCTATCCCCTGCTTGAAGAAAAAAAAATCAAAACAACGATATTTGCAATCGCCGGCCTTGTCGGTAAATCGGGTAATTGGGACGTTATGGGGCAAACGCGGCATATAAGCGCGCCCGCGCTTCGCAAGCTCGCGTATCGCGGCCACGAAATAGGGAGCCATTCGCTAACGCACGCCAATCTAATCTGGCTCGACGACGCCGATTTGATGAAAGAACTCCGTGACTCGAAAACAATACTTGAAAACATAACCGGGTCCGCAATAAAAAGCCTCTCGTTCCCGTTTGGCAGTTGGAACAAGCGGGTATGGGACGCCGCGAAGTCAGCCGGATACGAATACGCGGCCGCCTACCGCGGCCACCACCGCGCCCCGCCGGAAATTTTGCCGGTGATGGGGGTTTACAGATTTGATTCGGTAACCGATATCGCCGGGCGTATGTTGCCGGATAAATCACTATCGTCGCGATGTTCGAGAATAACGGCAAAAATCATGTCCCATTTTTCCAAGGGGACGCCGATTTGCAAATTCAGGAAAGAGTATTACAAAAGATTTCCCTGATAAACAGACCGCGCCTCTAACCCCGACTTCCCCATCACCGCTTCATAGCTGACGCGCTGACCCTCGTCTAATATTTTGTAGCCGTCGCGCTGTAATGATTTTTGGGATACTATGACGTAAGACCCGTCATCGCCGCGGATTTTGCCTGTGCCGCTGATGTCATTAAACCACAGAACGGTTCCGGTCGCCATATCATTTATTCATCCGTCAGCGCGGCGGCGATGTTGGCGGTATACGGCGGGAATATCGCGCCTTTTTCCGTTATGATCGCGGTAATCAGCTTCGACGGCGTTACGTCAAACGACGGGTTGAAAACGGCGGCCTTGTCGGGAACGGTTTTCTTTTCTGTCCCGCACCATTGCGCCACCTCTCCCCTGCCCCGCTCCTCTATGGGGATATGCGCGCCGTCTGGGATCGCCAGATCAAACGTTGACGACGGCGCGGCGACGTAGAACGGGATGTTATGCGCGGCGGCTATCAGCGCTACGCCGTAGGTGCCAATCTTGTTGGCGGTGTCGCCGTTCGCCGCTATGCGGTCGGCGCCGACTATGCAGGATTTTATTTGGCCCGTTGCCATGACGGAGGCGGCCATGTTGTCGCAGATTACCGTTACGGGGATTCCGGCTTCGCTCAATTCCAGCGCGGTAATTCGCGCGCCTTGCAACAGCGGCCTTGTCTCGTCGGCGAAAACTTTGAGAGTAACACCTCTCTCCAAAGCGACATAAACAGGCGCCAGCGCCGTCCCCATTCCGCCCGTGGCGAGCGCACCGGCGTTGCAGTGGGTCAGGATACAGCCCTTGTCCTTAATCAACTCAAACCCGGCCTCCCCAATCGCCCGGCACATCCGCTCGTCCTCTTCGTGGATGGCACAGGCCTCGCCGAGCAGGCGCTTTTTCAGGGCGCCTACGGTGTTGATACCGGCGTTGACGGCGCTCTCGCGGGCAACCCTTTTCATTCTGTCAAGCGCCCAGAAAAGGTTGACGGCGGTAGGCCGCGCGGTCGCGAGGTAGCCGGCGCGTTCGTCTACATAATCAAGATACGCGTTGATATCGCCGCCGTCGTCAAAATCCTTGACCCCGAGATAAAGCCCGAAAGCCGCGGCGATGCCGATGGCCGGCGCGCCGCGTACCCGCAGGACTTGAATCGCCTCGTACATTCGGTCGAGCGTGGCGATGTCGATGTACAGTATCTGATCGGGCAGCAGCGTCTGGTCGATAATCCGAACAATGCCGTTTGTCCATTCAATGGTTTTTAATCGGCTCATCCGCGTTATTCCTCGCCTGTGGCTTCGGCTTGGTAGACGTCTATGATCTTCTTCGCCTGTTCCGCCGGCATCTGCTCGTAATGCGAGAAAGTTTTGGAATAAAAACCTCTCCCCTGCGTCAGCGACCGCAGAGTGCTCGAATAGGACTGGACTTCCGATTCGGGAACTTTCGCGGTGATATGCTGCAGCTTGCCCACCGACTCCATGCCGCCGATCTTCCCGCGGCGGGACGACATGTCGCCCATTATGTCGCCGGCGTATTCTTCCGGCACGGTGACTTTCAGTTCCGCTACCGGTTCGAGCAGCACGGGGCCGGCCATCTCAAACGCTTTTTTGAAAACTTCGCGGCCGGCAACCTGAAACGCGACGTCCTTTGAGTCTACGGGGTGGGTCTTGCCGTCAACTAACGACACCCGCACGTCAACGATGGGGTATCCGGCTATAATCCCCTCATCAATCTTCGCCCGTATGCCCTTGTCGACGCTGGGCCGCAGCGGCTGGTCAATCACACCGCCGACGATCTTGTCCACAAACTCATACCCCTCGCCGCGCTGCATAGGTTCAAGGTCGATGAACACTCGCGCGAACTGGCCGGCGCCGCCGGTCTGCTTCTTGTGGGTGTACTCGACGTACTTGGCGGATTTTGTGATCGTCTCCCTGTAAGAGATTTTCGGCTGCTTGCGCTCAACCTCAACCTTGAAGCGGTTTTTCAACCCCTCTAAGATAATATCGAGCTGTATATCGCCCATCGCCGAAAGGATCGACTGCTTGATGTCGGGGTGATACCTGTAGGTAAAACCCTTGTCCTCCTCCTGCAATTTCGTTATGCCCATTGCGATTTTGTCTTCGTCGCCCTTGACCTTGGCGGTGATGGCGGTGCTCACGAGCGGCTCGGGGTAGACCGTGGGGGCTACGTGGTATTTGACCGACTTGTCGACTAATGAATCGTTGGTATGCGTGTCTTTCAACTTGAGCAGCCCGCCGATGTCGCCGGCGCCGATTTCGCTCGTGTCGGTTCTCTCCTTGCCGCGCAGGAAGTACATGTTGCCAATCCTTTCGGATGTCCCGCGGCCGGAGTTGGAGAGTTCGTTTCCTGTGGCGATCTTGCCGCTAAACACTCTCGTAATATTAAGCTCGCCCAAATGTTCCTCAGAAACGGTCTTGAAGACGAAAGCGACCGCCGGGCCGTCCTCTTTGTTCTCAACCGTCTTACGCTCGTCGCCTTCAACCACGTCAATTTCTGTACGCGACGAGGCAGGCGGGCACAGGGTTACGATCTTTGTGAGTAGCATGTCTACGCCCATGTTAAAAAGCCCGCTCCCCGCGAGCACGGGGAAAACCGACCCGCCGAGCACCGCCTCCGCAAGCCCCAGACGCAGTTCCTCATCGGAAATTTCGCCCGCTTCCAGGTACTTGTTCATCAGCTCTTCGTCCGTTTCGGCGACCGATTCCATAAGGGCGAGGCGCAGTTCGTTTACTTTTTCCTGCATATCGGCGGGGATATCAATCTTCTTCCCGTTTCCGTCACCCTCTCTCGCGTACTCGTACGCTTCCTTGGCGACCAGATCAATAACGCCCTTAAAATCCGCCCCCCGCCCGATCGGGATCGTGAGCGGCGCGGCTGATGAGCCGTAGGTATCCTTTATGATACCGAGCACACGGTCAAAATCGGCGTTTTCCTTGTCCATGCTGTTTACAAAGAACAGCCTCGCGGTCTTAACCTCGTCTATATAGCGCGACACCAGTTCCGTGCCGACCTGTATCCCGTCGACCGCGTCTATAAGCGTCACGGCAGTCTCGGTGACACGCAGAGCCGCTTTCGCCTCGCCCAAATAGTCGAGGAACCCCGGCGTGTCGAGCATATTTATCTTCTTGTCTTTCCACTCGCAGAACCCGAGGTGGGTGGAGATGGTCATCTTGCGCTCTTTTTCATCCGCCCTCGTGTCGAAACTGCTCGTGCCGGCGGTGACCTTGCCCAACTTTGCTATCGCCTTGGACGTGAAGCAGGCGGCCTCTAAAAGAGATGTCTTACCTACGCCGCCATGAGAGACAAAACATACGTTACGAATTGAACCGGCATCGTACTTCTTCATGAATCAAATCCTCCGAAAGTCGGGTTGAGGGTATAATTGTGTAACATTACGCAACAACAATATTAATATAATAGCGGGGAAACTTAAAGTCAAAACCTATTTTTTTTTACTTGATTCTCCGAGGCGGGTGGGAAAGGAAAAAAGGCTGCCCGGAACCAGCAAGGGGGTATAAAATTAGAGAAGGCTTATTCTTGTCGTTTTAGACTATAAAATAATTGACTCGGAAGCGCGGGAATGTATTATATTGTGTAAATTATGAAAAAAACAAAAACACCACCCACCACCGCCGGCGCCGCCCCCGTCACCCGGCCTGATGCCGCTTCGCGATTGCGGGGCTACCTGAAGTTCGACAGGTACGTCACGTTCTCCA
Source organism: Chitinispirillales bacterium (assembly GCA_031281225.1). GTDB lineage: Bacteria > Fibrobacterota > Chitinivibrionia > Chitinivibrionales > Chitinispirillaceae > GUT77. The sequence continues at coordinate 12,187 of JAITFQ010000010.1, read as the reverse complement.
TCGCGCTTTTTATACTGATACTCGCGGTCGGTAGCGCTACGTTTCTGTTCTCCATGCGCCACATCATACGGGCGAATAAGGGGAGCGAGCTGGCAAAAAACCTGGAACTTAAACGGGTAAAACTCGAAAGCGCCGTGGGGCAGGAGATCGCCATTACCCGCAAGATGGCCGTTTCGCCGATCATTCAGCGCCATTTTCAATACCCCGGCGACGCCGCGATTGGGGAAATCGCGAAGGGGGAGATCGACGCCTACCGCGCTACCCTCAGCGGGTCGGTTTTTTGGGTAAGCGACGCCGACAAGATGTTTTATTTTGACGACCGGGCGCCGTATCAGCTCAATATCGACGCGCCTGAAAATTATTGGTATCTGATGACCATGAACGATACGGAAGCCTATAACTTCAATATCAACTATAACCCCGATCTGAGCGTGACCAATCTTTGGATCAACGTGCCGGTTTTCAACGAGCGGCGCGAGCCTGTGGGGATACTTGGCAGCGGCTTTGACCTCACTGCCTTTATCGGTACCATCTACGCGGTTTACAGAAGCCGTGACGAGAAGATGCTTTTTTACTTTTTCAACGCCGCGGGGGAGATTACCGGCGCGGAGGATATCAGCCTTGCCGTCGAGAAAAGAAACCTGCGGGACAGATTCGGCGAAACCGGCACGGAGATTTTGGCGATAGCGAGAAATCTTGAAGCGGGTGAAGTGCATACCGTCGCCACCTATCTAGGGCAGGCGGCCGTAGTGTCTTTTCCGGTGCTCGAATGGTACGCGGTAGCGATTCTGCCCGACAGCCTCAACGATTTTAAGACGCCGCTGACGGTATTTTTCTTTTTGGGAATTTTGACCGTCGCGTTCATACTCGTCATATCCAACATTTTTATAGCCCGCCTGCTCACGCCGCTGCGCGAAACGATGGTGTCGCTTGAGGCCGCGTCGAGAACCAAGAGCAATTTTCTGGCGAAAATGAGCCACGAGATACGCACGCCGATGAACGCCATCATGGGCATTGTGCAAATCCAGCGGCGGAAGGAAAATCTGTCGGACGATACCAAAAACGCGCTCGACAAAATATACAGTTCAAGCACGCTTTTGCTCGGCATTATAAACGATATACTCGATATGTCAAAAATCGAAACCGGCAAGCTCGAATTAAGCCCGGTTATCTACGATGTTCCAAGCCTGATAGACGATTCCGTACAGTTCAACATAATGCGCATCGGGGCAAAACTCATAGATTTTAAACTCGAAGTTGACGAAAACCTGCCGGCGAGGCTTTTCGGCGACGAACTGCGGCTCAAGCAGGTGCTTAACAACATCCTGTCAAACGCTTTCAAGTATACCAGCAGGGGGCGCGTCAGTTTGTCGGTGAGCCATAAGGCCGACGGCGAAAGCGCCGATGACATAGCCTTGATTTTCAAAATTACAGATACGGGGCAGGGGATAAGCGAAGAGGAGATGAAGCTGCTTTTCTCCGAATACCAGCGTTTTAACGCCGGCGCCAACCGTTATGTCGAAGGGACGGGGCTTGGGCTGAACATATCCCGCCACCTTGTCGATTTGATGGGGGGCGAGATCGCCGTTCAGAGCGTATTTGGAGAGGGCAGCACGTTTACGATTATCGTAAAGCAGAAGATGATTTCGGAGGCCGGCGTTATCGGCACGGAGCTTTCGCGGCGCCTGAACAGTTTTACCTACACGAACCTGAGGCAGGACGCGGGCCGGCTGATAGCTCACGGGCAATTTCCTGACGCGCGCGTGCTCGTGGTTGACGACGTGGAGGTCAATCTGATTGTAGCGGAAGGGTTGCTTTCGCCCTACCATATAAGGGTTGACAAGGCGGAGAGCGGTGTTGAAGCGGTGGAAAAGATAGTGAGCGGGCAGGCGTATGATATTATTTTCATGGATCACATGATGCCCAGGATGGACGGCATGGAAGCGATGAAAGAGATGCGCGCGTCGGGTTACGGGGGGGTGATTATCGCCCTGACGGCGAACGCGATTGTAGGGAATGAGAAATTGTTTGTAGAGAGCGGTTTTGACGATTTTATGTCAAAGCCGATTGATGTGTTGAAGCTCGATACCATTCTGAACAAATTTCTCGGCGGCAAAAATCCGCCGAGCGCAAAACAGGATGTTACAGACGCGCCAGCCGTGCCAGCCGATAAAAATAATGTTACCGCGCCCGAAACGCCGCGCCCGACAATAGTAAAGATGAACGAGCGGATTTTTAACGTATTGAAAAGAGATGTGGCGAAAGCCATAATCACTATGCGCGAAACGATCGCAGGTGATAACATAAAACTTTTCACCACGACCGTCCACGGACTGAAATCCGCGTTCGCGGCCATTGGCGAAGAGGAGAGGTCAAAGCAGGCGCTCGCGCTTGAACTGGCCGGGCGGAATAACGACATGGAATTTATAAGCGCTAATGTCGAAAATTTCATTGAGTCAATAGAGGAGCTTGTGAAAGATGAACGCTGAACGCAAAACGGTTTTTCTGGTCGACGACAACATAACAAACCTGACGCTCGGAAAAAACGCGCTGACTGGTCATTACAATGTCTTTACCCTCAACTCCGGTTCGCGCCTCCTGAAAATGCTCGAAAAAAACCTGCCTGACATCATCCTGCTCGATGTTGACATGCCGGAGATGGACGGGTACGAGGTTATCAGGATTCTCAAAAATAAAAAAGATACCGCGCACATCCCCGTTATTTTCCTTACTGCGAAGACCGACGACCAAAGCGAACTGATGGGCTTGTCGCTCGGCGCCATCGACTACATAACAAAACCGTTCACGCCCCTTTTGCTGCTCAAACGGATTGAAGTGCACCTGCTCGTCGAGTCGCAGAAAAAAGAGTTAAAAAACTACAATGAGAGCTTGCAGGAGATGGTCAACGCCAAGACAAAAATGGTAGTGGAGCTGAAAAACGCCATTCTCAAAACAATGGCCGAGCTTGTGGAGTGCCGCGACGACGTAACGGGCGGGCATATTGAGCGGACGCAGAATTATTTGGCGTTGTTGATCGACGCGATGCAGCGTTACGGCATATACAAGGACGAGATCGCGCCGTGGGACATTGGGCTGGTTTTGCAGTCGGCGCAGCTGCATGACGTGGGGAAAATATCGATAAGGGACAATATTCTGCAAAAGCCGGGAAAACTTACTGTCGACGAATTTGAAGAGATCAAGGCGCACACCGTTTTTGGCGAAAAGGTTATTGACAGGATCAGGGAGGGGACTTCCGAGCAGGCGTTTTTGGAGCACGCCAAAATTTTGGTCAGCGCGCATCATGAAAAATGGGACGGGAGCGGTTATCCGCGGGGGCTTAAGGGGCTGGACATACCGCTTCTCGGGCGGCTTATGGCCATTGTCGACGTTTACGACGCGCTTGTTTCTGAGCGGCCTTATAAAAAAGCGTTTCCGCATGAGGAGGCGGTTGATATTATAATCAAGAGCAGGGGCAGCCATTTTGATCCTGTTTTGGTTGATCTGTTCATCAAAATTGCCGATGAGTTCAAGTCCGTCGGCGCTAGCGCGCAATACGAGGCGGTTAGCGGGTTATGATATTTTCCCTTAAAAACAACTGGCAGCTTCTGCGCCGGACTTACAGGCAGCTTGCTTTTTTGTGGCTTGTATATATCGCCTTAGTTACGGTATGCGCTCTGTTTGTGCTCAGCACCGCGCGTGATTTTTTGGGGAAGAGCGCGGAGCACGCGCTTTCCAATTTGCAAGCCAAAGTGACATTCGAACTGCTTGAATCGGAAACGGTTTTGCGCAGTGCTTCCTTACACGTACGCAACATGATTTTAAATGGCGAAAAAGCGGCGGATATGCGGGAGTATATAGCGGAATTTAACGATTATGTACTTGCAAACAGCGAGCACATCACCGGAGCCGCCGGCATATACGGCGTATTTAACGTCTATGGCGGCGCGTTTATCAACAGGAAGGGGGAGGTGGCGTTAGCGAGGAATCATACGCAATTAGGCAATCTGTGGTACAAGGCGGCAATAGACGCGAAAGGCGGCATTGCGGTTACATCCCCCCACCGTGACGAAATGACCGATGAGTGGAAAATCACGTTTTCGCGCCACCTCGCCGACGAAAATGGCCGGACGCTTGCCGTTATAGGGCTTGACATGAGTCTTGGCCCCATCAGAAGATATTTTTCCGCCACGCGCCTCGCCGAGGGCGGCAACGGCGTGCTGGTTGACCAGGATCTCAATATTATTGCCGCGACATTGAACGATCTGATAGGCGAGCCTTTGAGCGCGCTGAAAGCCCCCGATATATTCAAGATAATGGGCGAACTGAACAGAGGCGTAAGCCTGTCGGGCTACAAAACCGTAAACAACCGCCGCAATGGCGAAGCCGTGGTTGTCTACTCGCGCAAAATTGAAAACGGATGGCATGTCGGCATAATGACGCCGCTTAACAATTTCTACAAGGATATATACGACACCGGCACGGTAATTGTCATATCCGGTATGCTCTTGCAGCTTATCCTCAGCTTTATTGTTTTGCGCATCGCCTCGGCAAGGCAGAGATCGGAAGAAAAAAGCAAGCAAAAGAGTAACTTCCTGGCCAACATGAGCCACGAAATACGCACCCCGATGAATGCTATAATCGGCTTCGCCGAGCTCGCCATGCGCGAAAATATCCCGCCCGCTGCGTACGAGCACATATTCAACATCAAGCAAGCCGGAGCGAACCTGCTCTCTATTATTAATGATATACTCGATTTTTCGAAAATAGAGAGCGGAAAATTAGAACTGGTCGAGGGGGACTACCTGTTCTCGTCGCTCGTGAACGATGTCGTAAGCATAATCAAAATGAGGGCGACCTACTCGCGGCTGAGATTTATCGTAAACATAGACAGCAACATCCCCAACGCGCTCCATGGGGACGAGATAAGGGTGCGGCAGGTGCTGCTCAACCTTTTGAGCAACGCGGTAAAATACACCGACAGGGGTTTTGTGTCGCTCACTATTTCGGGAGTGGTTAATGACGGCGGCACGGTCACGCTCGACGTTGAGGTGGCGGACAGCGGCAGGGGGATAAAGCGGGAAGACATTGACAAACTTTTCAAGGATTTTGTGCAGGTTGACAAAGCGAAAAACAAAGGCATAGAAGGAACGGGGCTTGGGCTGACCATAACGCAAAATATCCTTAAAGCGATGGGCGGCTCAATCCGCGTTGAGTCGGAGTACGGCAAGGGCAGCGTATTTACCGCCACTCTGCCGCAAAAGTTCAACGATCCGGAAAAGCACGCGTTCGTCGAAAACCGCGCGAATAAAAAAGTGCTTCTCTATGAACGCCGGGAAATTTACGTAGACTCCATCATCCGCACCTTCGAAAACCTCGGCGTCGGTTACGAGCTGGCAATAAACGACGCTGAATTCGGCGAGAAAATCAAAGCCGCCGACTACCGCTTCGTTTTCACCGCGCCGATTTTGGGCGAGGTTGTGAAAAACGCGCTGCTTGAACATAAATCAAACGCCCGGATGGTGCTGCTTGCGGAGTTCGGTGACAAAATCAACGACCTGAACGCAGCCATGCTGCCGATGCCGGCCTATTCGATTACCATGGCAAACATCCTCAACGGCGCTTCCGGCGGCCTCGATTACGGCGCGAGAAAGGAAAATTTCGCTCGATTTATTGCACCCGATGCCAAGGTGCTGATTGTCGACGACACCAACACGAATTTAAGGGTTGCCGAGGGGCTGCTGTCGCCGTATAAAATGCAGGTCACCCTGTGCAGAAGCGGGTTTCAGGCGATTGAAGCCGTAAAGTCCGAGCGTTTTGACCTCGTTTTCATGGATCACATGATGCCCGGCATGGACGGCATAGAGGCGACGCAGCGGATAAGGAGTTTAGGCGACGAGTACCGGAAGTTGCCGATCATTGCGCTCACGGCAAACGCCGTCACCGGCGCGCGCGAAATGTTTTTGAACGAGGGGTGCAGCGACTTCGTATCAAAGCCGATAGAGGTCGCCAAACTGAACGCCGTCCTCGACAAGTGGCTCCCGCAGGACAAGCGGAGATCCCCGTGGGAAGAAACAATCAGGTTTGAGGTTTGGACGGGCAAGGACGAGAGCGAAGAGGGTATTAATATCGTCATTGACGGCGTGGACGTAGGGAAAGGCATTATCCTTTCAGGCGGGAACGTCGCTAACTATTTGCGGACGATAACCATGTTTTATGAAGACGGCTTTGAAAAAACCGAAGAGATAAAGCGCTGTTTGAGCATGGAGGATTTGCAGCTCTACACCACGCACGTCCACGGCCTGAAAAGCGCGTCGGCAAGCATTGGCGCGACCGTTCTGTCAGAAACCGCGCGGGAATTGGAGGACGCGGGTAAGAAAGGGGACATGGCATACATCAATTCCTACACGCCCAAGCTCCTGATGGAACTGGAATCGCTCCTGCGCAATATCGGCCGCTTCGTGAATGATATGAAAGCTGGCAAAGGCGGCGGGGAAGCGAACGTCGAAACTCTCGCCGCCGAACTCGTCAGGCTGAGAAGCGCGCTCGACAACTTTGATTCGGAAATGATCGACCAGGTGACCCTGGTCCTGCAGGGATACGAAGACGCCGCGGATTTGGGCGGCGAGGTCAAGGCTATTTTGCAGGACGTTTTGATAGGGGAATACGAGGAGGCCGTATCGCTTATTGACAAACTGCTGGAGCGTTTGGGGTGGAACAATATCGCGCAACCGGACAACCTGTACATTTAGGCCCGACCGGCCGGCAAGTGTGCTGGCCGAACGATACGAAGTAGGAATTAAAAGTCGTCCAAAATTTTTCAGGCAGGTGTTTTCTGAGCTCCCGCTCCGTTTCTAACGGCGTTTTTGTATCAAGGTAGCCGAGACGGTTGAATATACGGTGGACATGCACATCAACGCAAACAGCCGGTTTTTTGAACGCTACGGCTACCACGAGATTCGCCGTCTTGCGGCCTACGCCGGGGAGTTTTGTTAGCTCGTCGACGTCTTGCGGAATTTTTCCGTTGAATAAATCATTGAGGACGGCGGGCAGTTTTTTTAAGTGACGCGCCTTGCTTCGGTAAAAACCGATAGGGTATATTAATTCCTGCAATTTTTCTTCCGATAATTTTTCTAAATCGCGCGGGTTTTTCACGTGTTCAAAAAGCCTGCGGGCGACCGCCGCCGTGGTTTCGTCTTTCGTCCGGGCGCTCAGGATTGTGGTGATCAAAACCTTGAACGGGTCGCCGGTTTGAACCTCTATCAGGTCGACCACGGGGGTGCGGTTTTTTTTGAATTCATCCGCGAGGATGTTGTAGACGTTTTCAATTTGGGGGCTGTATTTTTTCATTCTGTTTTTTGACGTTTTTGATGGGGAATCAGGAACGAAACTCTGAACTCTATCCGGTTTGATATGAATGTGAGGGGCCTGTCTTTCTCTTCGTCGACGGGATGGACGCCGCTTTCCATAAGCCTTTCCCCGTCAATGCTGAAATGTGTACTGTACGAACCGGTGTAATACAGCCCCATCTCAAGCCCGCTCCCTTGCGCGTAAGCTCTTACAGTAGTAATCCCGGCACGCCATGAGAGCGCCATCCCGTTTGTGGTGAGCGCGGAAAATCGTTTTTGAACCGTATCCGCGACCGCCCGCATCCGCTCGTCGTCCTCCGGCGAACGGTTCGTGACGCCGCCGCTGCGCGTAAAATAGTTGAACGGGCTGACCCCCGCCCCAAGCGTAAAATATGTCTCCTGCGCCCTGTCGACGGAAAACAGCACCGGCGGAATCGACCAGTGATAGGCCGCTTCCAACGAAACCGTAGTGTACGCAAGCATCTCATACAGATTCACCCGCCGGGCCAGCGTGTCGTCGCCGCTGTACGATAGCTCGGACTGAAACCTTTTTACGTTCTGAAAGAACGACACCGCTAACGATATCGCGTGGTCGTCCCTGATGCTGTGTATCGAAAGAGTGAACGGTATGACAAAGTTGAATTCATCCGGGGCCTGAATAACGCGGTACCGCAATAACGCCGTATCGCCCGGAACCAAATCGTTGCCGAACGCGGCGGTAATGCCCAAATCGCTCATCATGTTTGGCAGGGTATTTTGCCACATCGTGAACACGGGAATTGTCCCTACTGAAAGGGCGGCGCCGAAGCCAAATAGAGTTCCGGTTAATTTTGGGGGCGGCTGACTGACGGCAACGGCAGCGGTATCTTGATGACCGACGGAATCTGTCAATACGATATTATCATCAATAATTAATGAATCAATTACAAGTGAATCTGTATCACCAATTACTAATGATGAATCGACAATCAGCGAATCAGAATCGAATGAATCAACAGTTAACGAGCCGTCATCGTCAATTACTACTGAATCAATAACTGACGAATCAGCAATATCAATCACCAATGAATCGACAATTAATGAATCGCCATAATCAATAACTAACGAATCAACATCATCCTGAGCATTAACAGCCGTCGCTACTAACCCCGCCATCAACATCAACAAAAATTTACGCATGACAAACCTCCGTTGCCGCCGGCATTTGTAAATAATTTGGAGTGATTTCACGCGGTGTTAGCCAAGCGCCGCCCTCATCCTTATTGGCAAACGCGAGCGCCGCGCAGGAAAGGCTGCGGTTCAGGGTTGATTTTTCCGCGTCAATAATCTCCGCTTTGCCAACAAACCCATCAAAAACCGTGCTCCGCGAGTATCCCATAGTATCGGTTACCAAAATATCATCCGCCGACAACTCATCAAAAAGTTCTTCCGGCGGCGACAGCCGGTCGTCCGTTAAACGACGCAAATGTTTTTTGTTTTCCCCGTCCCATACAAAACTACCCCAGTGAATCCGCCCTTGCCGCGCGTCCAAAGCCGTAAAAATTTTCCTGTCGGGAAAATGGGAACCCGCGGCGTGCGCCAGCACCATAAGCGACGACAGCGGCAGCACCCTGCGCTCCGCCATCAAACTCATCCCCTTCACAAAAGACACCCCGATCCGCAGCCCCGTAAACGACCCCGGCCCCACGGACACCGCAATATGCGTAATCTGCCCCGCGTCTGTACCGCCCAGGTCAAGCGATAACTTAACCGCCTGCGTAATATGCTCCGCGTGCGAATTTTTGACATACCTGCACACCGTTGACACCGGAGAACCATCCGTACAAAGGCAAACGGACAAATCGGTCGACGAAGTATCTATCCCCAAAATATTCATAACCTATCGTAAACTCGCCGCGATAAGGATGTCGAGCAGTTCCGCGTAAGTCCCCCCTTGCGCCTTAAACGATTTCGGCAAAAGCGAGGTGGAGGTCATTCCGGGGAGCGTGTTCGTTTCAAGCACATAGAGCTTTGAGTCCGCGTACATCATATCCGTCCGCGACACTCCGCGGCATCCCAAAATTTTATGCGCGTTCACCGCAACCGCCTCAATCTCCCGCAAAAGCTCCTCGGGTTGCGGCGCGGGAACGAGTTCGAGCGTCTCCCCGTGGGTATATTTGGCCTCGTAATCGAAGAAAACAGAATTTTTCGGACGAATCTCTATCGGCGGGAGCGCCTTTACCGACCCATCCGGCATGTCGAGCACGCCGCACGAAAACTCAATCCCTTTTATCTCCGTTTCCACAAGAATATCGTCCGCGCTCTCCTGCAACTCTTTGAGCAGCGCTTCCAGCGACCCCCTGTCATTAGCCCGCCCCATGAGGCGGCTTGAACCGGATTGGGGGCATTTGAGGAAGCAGGGGAAACTGTGCTTTTCTATTATGCCGTCAATTGTGACGTTCGGATGGTTGACGCCATATATGGAATATTCGGGCACGGTGATGTTATTCAGCTCGTACAGAAATTTCGACGTGATCTTGTTCATGGCGACCGCGCTCGCGTAGACGCCGGAGCCGGTGTACGGGATTCCGAGCGTGTCGAGGTATCCCTGAATCACGCCGTCCTCGCCGAACTCGCCGTGCAGCGCTAAGAACGCGGCGTCGCAGTCGTCCCAGATGTCGTAGGCGTCGTATGGGTGAAAGGGGCCCATGAAAGGGCCGGACGGGTCGGTGTAGTTGCGGACATCGGGGATGGCGGCGTTGGGGTTGGGGTCGATGTCGGCGTAGTAAAAACTTTTATCTTTATCGACTACCACGGCGCGTAGGGCGTATTTGGTTTTGTCGATGTGGGTTAGGACTTGCGCGCCGGAATTCAGGGAAACTTCATATTCCGCGGACGGGCCGCCCATGACGACGTTTATTCTTGTGGACATTTTTGTATTGGTTCTCCTCAAAGTCAAATAAAAAGTCAACTAAAAAGTCAACACATATTTTAAGGGGGGAAGTCTCCCCCTCGCTCCAACCAAAAAATTGAACAGAAGGACGTTCAATTTTTTGGTTTCCGCTACCCCCTCTGCGGGGGTTGCACCCCCTGCAACGGCCCCCGCTCGCGTTTAAAACAATAGCTATGGTTGCTATGCTCGGATCATGGATTCTCGCATTTTTTGGGTTATCAGGTCTACTATTGACGCGGCTGGTACCCTGTATTGTTCGCGGGTGTCGCGTTCTCTTAGGGTTACGGTTTGGTCTTCGGTGCTTTGGCCGTCTACGGTTATGCAGAAGGGGGTGCCGGCTTCGTCTTGGCGGGCGTAGCGGCGGCCTATTGAGGAGCTGTGGTCGTAGAACGATTTTATTGAGTGGTCTAACAGGTCTTTGTAGATTTTCTCGCCCATTTCCGGCATACCGTCGCGTTTGACTAACGGGAGGACGGCGGCTTTGATGGGGGCGAGGGCGGGGTGGAAGCGCAGGACTACGCGCTCGTCTTTGCCTTCGCCCTCCACGTCGTAGGCGTCAACTAAAAACGCGAGGGTCGCCCTGTCGGCGCCGGCGGCGGGTTCGATGACGAACGGGAAGTAGTGAGACTTGCTCTCGTCGTCGAAATATTTCAGGTCTTTGCCGCTGAACTGGGTGTGCTGTTTCAGGTCGTAATCGGTGCGGTTGGCTATGCCTTCAAGCTCGCTCCAGCCGAACGGGAAGAGGTATTCCACGTCGACGCAGGCTTTGGCGTAGTGGGCGAGTTCGTCTTTTTCGTGATCCCGCATCCGCAGCTTTTCGGGTTTAATACCATAATCCTTGTACCACTGGCGCCTCGCGTCGTACCAGTATTCGTACCATTTGCCGTCTTCGCCGGGCGGCACGAAGAACTGCATCTCCATCTGTTCAAACTCGCGCGTCCGGTAGGTGAAATTGCCCGGCGTAATCTCGTTGCGGAACGACTTGCCAATCTGCGCGATGCCAAACGGCGGCTTGAGCCGCGAGGCCTGCTGCACGTTCAGGAAATTGACAAATATCCCCTGCGCGGTTTCGGGGCGCAGGTAGACGGTCGCGGTGTTGTCCTCGACGGCGCCCATAAAAGTCTTGAACATCAGGTTAAACTTGCGTATCTCGGTTAGCTCGCCGCCGCACTTGGGCTTGGGGCACTTGTCGAGGCTTTCAAGGTGGTCGGCGCGGAAGCGCTCTTTGCACTTCTTGCAGTCGACAAGCGGGTCGCTGAACCCGGACAGGTGGCCGGACGCCTCCCAAACTTTCGGGTGCATGAGGATAGACGCGTCGAGCCCCACGACGTCGCGCCGGTTGGTCACCATAGACCGCCACCACGCGTCTTTTACGTTTCTTTTGAGTTCCACGCCCAAAGGCCCGTAGTCCCAGCAGCTATTCAGCCCGCCGTAAATCTCGCTCGATTGAAAAATAAAGCCGCGCCGCTTGCACAGGCTCACGATGGCGGACATCAGGTCAGTATTGGCGTTTGCTGCCATTTTGATCGCTCCTTATTGAAAATTTATCGGTATTTATGAATGTAAATCAGCATACATAGAGAATAAATATAAACAATGGCAAGTATATAATTCAACAAAATCTGAATAATATTTTTTTAAGCGCGTCGCGCGTTCGGGGCGGCCGGCTTTGGCTATTGACTTGCTTGAATGGGTTTTGAAGCCGAAAAACCGGCAGGCATAACGCCTGCCGGTTCAATCCCCAAATGTTACCGCGTGACGCCTACCATCACCGAAACCTGTTCCCGTTTTCCGTCTGATGTGGTGATTATGCCGCGTACTAAATACGTTCCTGCTGATACCGGTCTGCCGTTTCTGTCCGTCAGATCCCACGTGCCGATGATATGGCGGGGATCGGTATCGGCGGGTG
>JAITFQ010000087.1 GCA_031281225.1 Chitinispirillales bacterium | reverse complement strand
TCGCTGTAACCTAAGCGACGATAAGCCAGTATTGCGCGGTCGATTGACAGTTCAGGGTCAGCGGCTTCGTCTATCCGTTCGCGGCCAACTTGGGCAAGCCATAGCTTGAACGGCTCGGCCTTTTTACTCGGTATGGACTGGATAATGCGTAGAATTTGCTCGGTGTCGGCGACGTCGGTTTGATAGTATTTACCATCGGATGAAAGCATCTTCAGTTGTACGATATTTTCGTACAACTGGCTCCCCTCAGCCGCAAGTTTGCGTTTTAAGTCGCTCCAGTAGCGACGTGGATTATCGCTTTCTGTGAGTGCCGCGACCACGTCCACGACCGAAAACCACATCTTTTCGGCTTCCTCGTCCCAAACAGAACGAACTTGGCGGGCCTCAAACAACTGAATTTCATTTTTCTTGTCCATATTGCATCCTTTTTACTGCTTTGACGGTGGAGGTCATGGTCAGGCCGCCTCGTAGGGCTTGTCGTCGAGGATGGCTTGGCACATGGCGGCGAACGATTATCCGTTTTTACTCTTCTATAAAATAATCTGAGTCCATTTTCTTAATCTCATATATTTTTGATTTATTTACGCCTAAATCATATTCAACCATTAATTCTGATAAATAATTACCATCAATAAGTATAATTTTTGTATCTAGGTTTTTAACATATTCCCTTGCTTCTCCTGAAAAAGTACCTGTCGTAATAAAAACACCTTTTTTTGCTTTTTGTCCCAATAATGCGCCAGCAAATTTTTGAATTTCCGGTCTGCCTACTTGATTGCCGTACAGTTCAAAATAGTGTTAACAGGTTGTAGTCCACATCTACAACAAGCCCGTCATACGAAAATTCCATCCAATTATCCAAGCGCTTTCCGTCAACCTCGTAATCAATGTCGTGCGTCATGTGGATGAAGTAGCAGCGCTTGGGCGCGAGGCGGCGCGCGAGCTCCATGCTTTGATCAAGCAGCATGTGCGTGGCGTGTTCCCGCTGGTCTCTCAGACAGTTCAATATCAGGCAGTCGAGCCCCATAAGCAACTCTTCACTTCCGGCGTCCATGTATTTGACATCCGGCACATAGCCGATGTTGTCGATTTTCAGGCCGAGGCACTCTTTGAGGCTCCCGTGGGTTACCGGCACGGGCGTTACCGTAAATCCGGCGATGTCACGGGCACAATTCAGCTCCTCCATTATGAGCCGCGGGATGCCGCCGCCGCGGCCTTTACGCGCTTCAAACATGTACGGGAACGACTGCCGCACGGTTTCGAGCGTCTCGGACGACGCATAGACGGTGAGCGGCTCCTCCTCCGTGTACGACCGTATATCCGGCAATCCGCCGAAATGGTCGATGTGGCCGTGGGAGAGCACAACGGCGTCGATCTTCCTTATGTTGTGGCGCAGCGCCTGCTGCCGGAAGTCCGCCGAAACGTCGGCGATGAGGGTCTTGCCGTTCTTCTGCAATAATACAGACGTGCGCGTCCTGCTGTGGCGCGGATCGGTCAGCGATTTGCGGCACACGCCCTTGGGGCATCTATCGTATCCGCGTATCATACAATCAAGCGGAGGGACGCCATGAGACGTTCCGGTGCCTAAAAAAGTTATTTTCATAAAATATGCGCCGTCGAAAAATTTTAATCGTAGCCATTTTTTATTGTTAATAAACAAATATATATAATATCGTTCGCCAACCATTGTGTATATTATAATTAGTACAATAAAAACTATCTATGCCGATATGAGTGGAGGAGGTATTGCCCATGCGTACAAATTTCAGACCTGCCGTTTTTTTCTCCGCGTTGATTTTAATCTTAACGCCGGCGGCGCTTTTGGCGGAAGTGCTGCTTCATGTGGATTTTGAAAGTCATCCGTTGGGGACGTATACCCGTCAGATGGCGCAGGAGGATTTTCATTATCCGGGGCATACGTGGTTCAGCCCCAGCCTTGAACAGGGGCGCGGTGAGATTGTGCCGGGAGAGGGCGGGACAGGCAAGGCTCTACGCCTGCTCTATCCGAGGAACGAAATTGGCTCCGCGAGCACCGTGCAGATCAGGGCTGCGTTAAAGAGAGGCGTTGATACGGCCTGGGCGAGTTACAGGGTGATGTTTGGGTACGAGGGCGTGAACGAGTTCGACTTTGTCCGCGGCGGCAAGCTGCCGGGGCTTTGCGGCGGGGCGTGCATCACGGGGGGGAGAGAAGCGGACGGGTACAATGGCTGGAGCGCGAGGGTGATGTGGCGGGGCGGGGGAGTGGGCGAACAGTATCTGTATTATACGGCAAACGCGGGTTACGGGGAAAGTTTGGATTTCGACAAGGTACCGCCGGTGAAGCGGTTTATCCCTGGGAAGTGGCACACCATCGCTACGCAGATTATCATGAACACCCCCGGCGCGGCGGACGGGACGGTGCGCACCTACTTTGACGGCGAGCTGTCGTTAGAACAGACGGGCATGGTTTTCAGGCATACCGACGAACTCAACATAGACCTGTTCTACATATCAACATTCTTTGGCGGCAGCGACCTATCGTGGGCGCCGAGCGAGGATGTTTATATTACGTTTGACGATTTTTTGGTGGTATCAGACCCCATGTCGTCGCCGTATCCGCAGACGCTTTACACGCTTTCAGAGACAGCGGGAAGGCTCGCGCCCGACGGCAGCGGTTTTACCGTTTATGCCGACCTGACGGCAAGCCTCGGCAGCGGGCTTAGCTACGAAACCCGCGGGGTTGAACCCGTCACCCCCATCCTGCCGTTTAACACCGCCGCGCCGGGGGTTATACAGCCGTTGACCTTTTATAATCCAGGAATTTTTGATGTCAATTTTAATGTTTGGAACGGCGCGGGGGCGGACCCGCGGTGCAGGCGCGTTATCGTTCTTGATCAATTCGATCTGCTTTGTGATGATATATGGCAGAGGATGCCGCTTGGAAGGGCGTTTGGAACGGGCGACACGCTTCGTTTTTTTCTGACAATACTTGACCCAGACGCGGAGATACGTGTCGGACCAGCGGCAAGGGATAACACCGGCAACCCGTCGGGGACGAGCGACGCCCATCTCTATGGCGTATTACGGTATGAAAATGGGAGATTTAGCGCGAAAAACGGTAACAGTAATAGTGCCGATAGCTTTATCGGTGACCCGACGGCGGATCCCGCGATGCACGGTGCCGGAACCTACGAAGTCGTATTTACTTTCGATTTCCGTCCGCCATCCCAGGAGAGGACTTATGGCGTAACGGTGTACGATAGTGACGGCAACCGTCTTGCGGGGTGGGAGAACCTGTTGAGGCGCGGTTTCGCGGGTAGCGGTGAAGTTATAGGCTATGACGCTAGAGCAAACCGCGACCGCGCCGCGGTAGTCCACCAGCAACAGTGGGATTACGATTTCACCAACATATCGCCGCGGCAAACGCAAACAGCGCGGCCAGTCAGACAATCGCCCGTTGTAAGGTCGCGCAAAAACGGAATATCGTTCACGCTGCCCGCCGCCTCGCAAACCCAGGTTGAAATATTCAACGCAAGAGGAGTCCTGATAAGGCGCGTATCAGCGGATGGCGGGAGATCGCTAACCGTACCTGTAACCGCCAAAGGTTTGTACGTATACAGAATCAAATCCGGCAGCGATGTCTTCCGTGGGTCGGTTGTGGTGAGGTAGGGCGGGACGGTGCTTGTGGGAGGCGGGCCGATTGCCTGAACGGCCCGCCAAATTTCCGGTTAAAATTGCCAAATCAATCAATATCGCCAAAAACAATATCAATCACCCCGTTTTGCGTCATCAAAACGTTCATCTGCGTATACGTGTCGCCGTCGGAGTCTGTCAGCCGTATGTCGTATCTGTTCGTGACGCTTAGAGGCCGTGGCAGTCTTGCGATGAACGTACTGCCGCTGGGAAGTATGTTATCTCCCAACACATCGTCGCCCCAATCGTCGGAGTCGTTTGGGCTGAGGTACAGATAGTGCCCCGTATAGCCGGTTCGATTCGCGATTCTCACGGTCGGCAATGTGCTGCCGTCGGCTGCTACGCTGTCGGCGGTCGAGGTGATTGTCGTACCGGAAGAGGACGGCGTTCTTGAGCTTGACCCGCTTGATCTGCTTCTGTTAAGATCGCTCGTTGTAAACTCGACTGTTTGGTTCGGCGATAGGCGCACACCCATTTTCGTGTAGGAATCGCGGTCTTCGTCAACGAGACGGATGTCGTATTGGGCGGGGGTATTTTGCACCAACGGAATGGTTATTGACGCGCCGTTTTCCAAAATATCGGAGCCAAGCCTGTCCGATCCCCAGCTATTGTCGCTGGAGAGGCTTAGATATACGTTGTGCACTCTGTATCCCGTTCTATTAACTATTGTAATCGTCGCTTCCTGTGAATAGCTGATGATTTGCACGGTAGCTCTTGTAGCGTTGTCTATATTTTTGACGTTTCCTCTTCCGGGGGCGATGTTTCCGAGCAGGGCTCTGATGTAGTCGCTTTTCACCCCGAAGTTGACATTTTGCGGAAGCTGGCCTGACGAGTTCAGCGCGGCCATGTCACCCAATTGGTGCGCCGCGACTCCAATCACGTTAAATCTTCTAGAAAGAATCGGCCCGCCGCTGTTCCCGGGCTGTACAGGCGCGCTAATCTGAAAGTAGATGGGATTGCCCTCAATGCCGCTCCTCGCGGAGACGATGCCGTCCGTCAGACGGATATCGGAACTCAGAATCTCGCTCATGGGGAAACCCATGACATAAACCCTGTCGCCAAGGTTCACAGTATTGCTGAAATTTGTGACTCCGAAGTGGAACCGGTTTCTGTAATCAATTTTCAGTAAGGCTAAATCGGTGGTTGCGTTTTTTGCCAACACCAAAGCGGGATGCTCAATGCCGTCGATTCTTACCGTTACCTTGTCCGCGCCGTCAATAACGTGGGCGCAGGTAACTATTACCCCGTTCTTGTTAATGAAGAACCCTGTCCCCGTTCCGACCGACAACTCCTGCTCGGCGTACGACAGTCCGAAAAAAAACACCAGAAACGGCAGAAAAAGAAAAATCTTCCTCATATCCCAACTCCTTGTCGCAAAAATTAGTTTAAGTGTCCGCCAAGGCGGGGCTGGCTAAAACCGTTTCAACCGCCCGCACTGTGCTCTGCTAAATCAATATACATTAGGGGAGCCTATTTTCCCAAGATTTCTTTCAAATTTCATTTACCACCCCTTCCGATAAAGTCAGATTTTTAATAATGAGGCAATACGATTTTTGATAATTATTAAAAAAAATTATACATTTGCGATGCGCTTGATATATATTATACGTTCGGCGGTGGTGTTTTCAGCCGGATTGATCGTGTCCTTGCCGTTTGAATTTTTTCTGGAAAGTGAGATTTTGGGGGTTAATTATGCCATTTTTCTCTAATGATTTGGGTGTAGACCTCGGTACCGCGAATACGCTTGTGTACGCGCGCGGGCGAGGACTTTTGATTGATGAGCCGTCGGTCGTTGCGGTCGACAGGAGTTCCAGGAACGTCGTGGCCATAGGGCTTGAGGCCAAAAGGATGCTTGGCCGGACGCCCGGCGAGATTGAGGCGATACGCCCCATGAAGGACGGCGTGATCTCCGACTTCGACCTCGTGGAGCAGATGCTCAAATACTTCATCCGCAAGGTGCAGAAGAACCGCTTCGCCTTCCGGCCGCGGGCGGTGATAAGCGTTCCGGCGGGGATAACCGAGGTTGAGAAGCGTGCGGTGATAGACTCGGCCGAGAGCGCGGGCGTGCGCGAGGTGTACCTCGTGACCGAAACGATGGCGTCCGCGATAGGGATGGGCATACCCGTCGAGGAGCCGTCCGGCAACATGGTGATAGACATCGGCGGCGGCACGGCGGAGATCGCGGTGATCGCCCTCAACGGCATGGTGGGCGGCAACTCGGTGCGCATAGGCGGCGACGAGATGGACGAAACCATTGTGTCGTACCTCAAAAAGACCTACAACCTGCTCGTGGGCGAAAGCACCGCGGAGCAGATTAAAATCCAGATAGGCTCGGCGTTCCCGCTTGAAGACGAACTCGAGATGGAGGTCAAGGGGCGCGACCTCGTGGCCGGCATACCCAAAACGCTGCGCATCACGTCGACGGAGATCCGCGACGCGCTGAACGAACCCATATCGACGATAGTCGAAGCCGTCAAAATGGCGCTTGAGCAGACCCCGCCCGAACTGTCGGCGGATATCCTCGACAAGGGTATAATAATGACTGGCGGCAGCTCGCTTCTGCGCGGGCTCGACGAGAGGATACGCCAGGAAACGAACCTGCCGATAAACGTCATCGACGACCCGATGACCTGCGTCGCGCGCGGATCGCTCAAAATTATCGAAGAGTACGAAAAGTATCATCAGGTGCTAATGTCGACAGGTAAGCACGGCAAGTAGAATAATGCGCTGGATTATTGATCTAATCGTTCGCCACCGCAACGGCTGTTCACTGCTGCTCACGGCCGTGCTCAGCCTGCTCATGATTACCGCGCACCCCGAAGCGCAGGTGAACGTCGCGCGCTACCTGACAATGTCCGTGTTCTATCCGGTATACGCGACCGTCTCGCAGGTATCCAATTTCAAAGACATTTACTCCGAAAACAAGCGGCTTTGGCAGGAACTTGTCGAGGCCAACACGCAGTTGCAGATGATCCGCCAAAAATCGGAAGAGAACATGCGCCTGCGCGGGCTTATCGGATTCGCGGAAAGCTCCCTTTACAGCCTCACCCCGGTGAGGGTCATAGCCGCCGATCCGTCACATCAAAACAGGAGCATAGTTATAACCGGCGGCAAAAGCCAGGGCGTAGAAATGTTCATGCCCTTAGTCGCGGAACACGGCGCGGTGGGAAAAGTCGTTCAGGTCATAGGCAACATGTCGCTGGTGCAGCTCCTGTGCGACCCGTCGAATCGCGCGAGCGTCATGGTGAACAGGTCGCGGGCGGTGGGGATCTTGCAGACGGAGAACGGGCGCGATTTTTTCGTGCGGCTGCGCAACCACGAAGACGCGCTGACCGGCGACACGATAGTAACATCGGGCCTCGGCGGGATATACCCCAAGGGGCTGGTTGTGGGGGTTGTATCCAGCGTTGACGACCGGACCAACCCGCTTTTCAAGCGCGCTTATCTTGAATTCTCGGTTAATTTTGATAAATTGGAAGAGCTTTTTGTAATGCGCCTGCCGCCGCAATGGGCGGCGCAGCGTTCTGAACTCGATTCGATAAAGTTTGACAGATGATGAACACTATCTTAAAATGGACGGGGTGGTTTGTGCTATGTATTATACTGCAAAGCACGCTCATATCCCATATCGCCATATTCTCGGTTAAGCCCGATCTGCTCTTGTTAGTCCTTTTCAGCATGGCGGTCAAGACGGGCGTTATGCCGGGGGTGTACGCCGGGTTTCTTTTGGGGCTCGGGCAAGACCTGTTTTCGCCAAGCCTTTTGGGGCAAAACGCCCTTGCCATGAGCGTCATCGGGTTTGCCTGCGGGCACTTCAACGAACGGGTGATGCGCCTCGACCCGATTATGCGGGTGGTGCTTTTAGTCGGTGCGTTCATTATAAATGATACCGTCGTCATACTGGTGCATATATTAAAAACAAACGGCGTAATGGGCACGCTCTTCTGGGAACTGCTCGTTGTAACTCTGCCGAGGGCAATATACACGCTTCTCTTCGCCGCGGTTCCGTTCGTTTGGACGTACGTCATAAAACCGCCGCGGTTAGTGGATTAGGCTTAAAGCATGGCGATAGGAAAAAGATTACAGGACGAACCGCACGAACGGCGGGCCAAGGGCCTCGTCATCGCGATTGCGTGTGTCCCGTTCTTTATTATCCTGCTCGTAGCCCTGTACCGCATACAGATAGTCGACGCCGAGCGCAACATACGCCTGTCAAACGAGAACAGCATGCGCGAACGGATAATCGTCCCCGCGCGCGGGCGCATTTTTGACAGGAACGGGTTGGAACTCGCCCGCAACCGCCCATCATACTCCATCTGCGTGCTCCCGTACAGGCTGCCGCGCAACCGCGAGCCGGTCATCAGGGCTTTGTGCAAAATCCGCGACGCCGACGGCAACGCGGTGTTCGACAGCTTGACGCTCGTGGAACAGATGCGCCGCGCGAACTTCCGCAGATTCGACCTCACGCGCATAAAGGAAGACGTGACAATCGATCTTGTGAGTATAATCGAGGAACGGTATATGGAATTGCCGGGGATAGTGGTCGAAACGGAATCCCGCAGGGAGTACCCCTACGGCTCGGCCGCGTTTCACGTTATAGGGTACATGGGCGAAATCCCCGAAAGAGAGTTCGACTCGCTGCGGCATGAGGACTACTACTGGGGCGACCTGATGGGCAGGGCGGGGCTTGAGCGGCAGTACGAAAGCGTAATGCGCGGCAGGTGCGGCAGGGAGTTTTTGGAAGTAAACGCGTTCGGCAAAAGTTTAGGCGCCGTCTCCCGCATCCAAAGAATCGAACCGGTGTACGGAAATGACCTCTATCTGTCGCTGGACATCAACATGCAGCTCGTCGCCCAAAATTCGTTTCCCGACACCCTGCGCGGCGCGGTGGTCGCGCTCGACCCGCGCAACGGCGACGTACTCGCGATGTACAGCAGCCCAACTATCGACCCCAACATTTTTTCCGCCGCGACATCGTTAAAAAGCCGGACATGGGCGGCGGTGATGGCCGACCGCAGCCTGCCGCTCAACAACCGCGCCATAGCCGGCCTGTACCCGCCGGGCTCAACCTTCAAACCGCTGACCGGCCTCGCCGGCCTCGCGACCGGTATCATAAATAGAGACACAAGAATGTCGACCTCATGCGGCGGAAGTTTCAGGTTTGGCAGCCGCGTGGCAAGATGCCACAGGCAGTCGGGCCATGGCGCCGTCAATTACATAGTCGCTAATCAGGTTTCGTGTAACGTATTTTTTTATCAGTTAGGCCTGCGCCTCGGTGACCTGAACATAAACAAATACGCCAGAATGTTCGCCCTCGGCGAAGTCACGGGGATTGATCTGCCGGGCGAGCGGATGGGCTACCTTTCGGGCGAGCAGGCGTACAACGAACGCTTCGCGTCGCGGGGCTGGCGCTGGACGCAGGGCCTCGTCATGGACCTTGCCATCGGCCAGCA
Organism: Chitinispirillales bacterium; assembly: GCA_031281225.1. GTDB lineage: Bacteria > Fibrobacterota > Chitinivibrionia > Chitinivibrionales > Chitinispirillaceae > GUT77. The sequence goes on along the minus strand of JAITFQ010000087.1, from coordinate 17,774 downwards.
GCAGGTGCTGACGCCGCTGCAGCTCGCGCTCATGATTGGCGGGATGGGCAACGGAAAAGAGATATTCCGCCCCCACCTGCTCAACGAAGAGCGCAACAAGGACGGGATTTTGGTTTCCCAAACCATCCCCGCCGTCATACGCACGCTGGAACTTAACGACTACACGCTGGAGGTAACCCGCGAGGCGCTCGCCGCCGTCGTCAGGCCCGGCGGGACGGGGATGCGCTCGGCCGTGCCGGGGATACCGGTCGGCGGCAAAACCGGAAGCGCGCAAAACCCCCACGGCGACCTCACCCACGCGGTCTACATAGCCTGCGCGCCAATTGATAATCCGGTAATCGCTGTAGCAGTAGTTGTGGAGAACGCCGGCGGCGGCGGAGCGAGAGCCGCGCCAATAGCCGGAGATGTTATGAGGTACTTCTTCGCGGAAACCGAAGAGGGGAGAAGTATCCACCAAAAATATAACCCTGGCGCGCCCCAAAGAACAAGGCCGCAGCAAACCGCAGCAGCAGCCAGGCCCACAGCGCCGGACGACGAGGAAGCCGAAACGATAAGAAGAACCTATCAGGGAAATCAGACGGTGGAGAGAGCCGTCGAGGGAGATACCGATGAATGACCTGCGCAGAAAACGCCGTCTCGACTTTTCGCTCCTGCTCGCCGCGCTCGCGCTTTGGGTAATAGGGGTGTTCCTCGTATATAGCGCGACCTACTTCCATGAAACCGGCGTGCTCGCGGGTATCTACCGCCAACAGGTCGTCTGGGTCATAATGGCGCTCCTGATCATATTCTTTGTCGTATCAATCCCCGCCCGTGTAATATTTAAATCCTCCTACCTGCTCTACGGGCTTTCGCTCGCGTTCCTCCTGTTCGCGATTGCCGCTGGCGTGATGACCAAAGGCGCGGAGCGGTGGGTCGCCATAGGCGGATTCAGGATACAGCCGTCGGAGTTCGCAAAGATCGGCCTGCTCCTCGCGCTCGCGAGATACCTGAGCGAAAAAACCGTATCGCTGAGCAGGCTCTCGTCGTTCATCGTTCCCGGTATACTGATACTCATTCCGTTCGCTCTCGTACTCAAACAGCCCGACCTCGGAACCGCCCTCGTATTCTGCGCGATGGCGCTGCCGATGTTCTATTGGAGCAAGCTAACGCTCCTCGAAGTATTTTACATTGTGTCCCCGCTGGCGTCCATGCTGTTATCGGCGATTCCGCTTTTGGTCTCGTACACCACCGGTGATAACTGGGGCGTTTTTGATACCGTGCCGTGGGGCATTTTCTTTTTGATGGTGCTGGGGATTCTCTACATCACCCGCTCGCCGATATTTATATGGGTGGGCGTGATTATCGGCAACATTTTTACGGCCACGATAGTTACCGTCCTCTGGTCGGTGATAAAAGACTACCAAAAAATGCGTATTACGAGTTTTATGAATCCGCAGGCCGACCCGTTCGGCGCGGGCTATCAGGTGATCCAGTCCAAGGTCGCCATAGGCTCCGGCAACGTTTTTGGCAAGGGCTACCTGCAAGGCACCCAGTCGCGCCTGTCGTTCCTCCCTGAGCAGCACACCGACTTCATCTTTTCGGTTTTGGGAGAACAGTTTGGCATAGTGGGCTGCTCTATCGTAATCCTCCTTTTCCTGTTCCTTATAATAAGGGGGCTGACGATTACCCGCGACTGCAAAAATCGTTTCATCAATCTGGTAGCGGTCGGTTGCTCCGCCATCCTCTGCTTCCACGTCTTCGTCAACATCGCCATGACCCTTGGCCTCATGCCCGTAACCGGCCTGCCCCTGCCGTTCCTCTCCTACGGCGGCTCATTCACCATAACCCTTGCCGTCCTGATAGGGCTGCTGCTGAACGCGCGGATCGCGGATCAGGATTTTTGATTTTATCGTTGCAAAAAAAAATTAAAAATATTCATATCCAACAAAAAAGGAAAATTTTAAGAATGAAGCACGGATTTTCAAAATTGATTTGGGGTACGTTTTTGCTGTTAGCCGCGGTGTTTATTGTGGTTAACCAGATTAATGGTTTTGCGAATTTCGGCATCGGCAGCATAATCGTCGCGATTTTGTCGCTTGCGTTTATTGTGCAGTGCGTGGCGCGCCTGCATTTCGCGTCGCTTCCCATTCCGTTCGCGGTGCTGTATATTATTTTCAGATCGTCCATAGGGCTTCCGGAAATAAAAATCTGGGCGCTGATTTTAGCGGCGCTGTTCGCGTCGGCGGGGTTAGGCGTTTTGCTTCCGCGCAGGCGGGGAGGGTGGCGGGTTGAATACGTGAGCCACCATAGCGGCAAGTCAAAAAAAAATCGTTCAAAAGTACATGTAGAAAGCGGCGATAGCGACAGCAATAGCAACCCCTCCGTTAGCGTAAACTTTGGGGCGGTCAGCCGCCGCTTGCGTTCCGATAGCCTTGAAGGGGCGCAACTGTATTGCAATTTCGGCGCGTTGGAGATATTTCTCGACCAGGCGAAACTTCGTAACAACGAGGCGGAGATTAATATGAATTGCAGTTTTGGGGCTATCCAGTTGTTTGTGCCCAAGCACTGGCGCGTTGTAGACCAGCTGAATTGCACGCTTGGCGGTGTGGACATTGACAAAAATCTCACGATCGCGGTCGGGCAGAATGTACCGCGGCTGATGCTTGCGGGGAGTGTTTCGCTGGGGGGAGTTGAGGTTAAGTGCGTGTAGCGCAGGTGAGGCGGCCGGGGTCGGCCGCCTTTTTGTAATTGGGTAAAATCTGGAATAACCTACGGCCTCAAATGATTGGGCATGAGTACTGTCTTGCCAAAAAGGCCCGGAAGTGCGCCCAAGTCGGTCGTCCAGCCGTTTTCATTTGTAAACCGACCGCTAAAATCATTGCCTACCCTTATGTTTTCGGCATCGTAAGTCTCTCCGTTCAAGTTGCTTGCTCCATCCATACCAACAGGGAAAGGGCCGCCCTCCATACCGCCAAACGCTATATTGGCTGTTAGCGTACCGATAGAACCGCCGGTTACGCGCCCGATGTTGTCTGCCGTCGCTCCAACAGGCCCCACTTTTGGGTTGAACGCCGCGCAACTGATTATTGTACCGGCATTTTTTCCGGCTATGCCGCCAACGTGTCTATTGCCGCTGACTATACCTGTGGAATAACTGTTGCGTAAAGTGTCACTAACATCTCCCGCTATGCCGCCAACATTCTCGCTGCCAACAACTGCACTTGTTGAGTAGCTGCCGCTCACAATACCGTTATTAAAAAATCCTACTATACCGCCGACATCCCTGTTGCCACGGATTGAACCCGTGGTAAAACAGTTGGTAATAGCAGCGTTGGCACCCATGAGATGCCCGGCCAACCCGCCAACTTCGTCATTAGCGCGAATATCCATATCAGCAATAGCCAAATTCTTTATTTTGCCTCCTTGGACAAGGCCGAAAAGCCCAGCTAGATTAAGCTCCGCATGATTTATAGAAAGCCCGCTTATTGTATTGCCGTTGCCGTTAAAAACACCGCCAAACGGCCTGCCTTCCCTGCCAATAGGAACCCATCCTCTCCCGTTGTTAAAACTCGAACCGACGGCGTAATGTGTAGACAAATTAATATTGACGGAAAGTGTTATGGTAGCTGTTCTATTATTACTTCTAGCAAAATTATCTACCGCAATCCCCTCCGTCCCCCCATTGACAATCTGCGCCAACCCCGCCAGCTGGTCGGCGGTTCTGATAGTATAGTCTAGCCTGCCCGGATTATACCAGCGGGTATCGGGCGTACCGAGCCTGTGCCCGGGGTCCGGGTCGCCGCAGCCTGTCAACAAAATTCCGCCAAAAAGCATCGCCGCGGTCACTACCGCGAATTTTGTGAAAACCGGTAATTTCATACGTTTCCCCTCCTTATTAATGGTTTATTTTATATTAACTGTAATTCCGGCACGGGCGACCGGGGGCGGTCGCCCGTGCTACAGAACGATCCATTTCTCAATCTGCCGCGTTTTGTCGTCTATCGCGATTGCTAACTTCTTCGCGCTCTGGTACGGCGCGTCGTACTGCCTGCCGTTGATTTGCGCCATGGCCTCTTCGGCTTTCGCGTCGTTGTCGCCGTCGCGGGCGACCTTGATTTCGATTATCCACGGCACGTTTCTGTGTATCACCAACAGATCGGAGCGGCCTTGATTGTTGTGCATTTCGCCGAACGCGAGGATACCGCAGCCGCGCAGGAACGCGAGGATGGTAGAGCGGTAGAGCCATTCCTGCGTGGTGATTTCTACGTCGGAGTACGATAGAGCCTGTTTTGCCGCGCCCACGTAATCGTCATAAGGAATACTTGCGAGGAGACGGTTGATGGTCTCGATAATCCGTTCGCTTTTCCCGCTGACAAGCGCGGTCATAAGCGGATTGCGTAAATCCATAAACTCAGCGCCGCCGTGCTGAATAATATTTTGGGCAACTAACAGCGACATGGAGTTGAGTACCTCGGTGTTGGGATAATCGAGCGTGAAACTGTCTACATCGGGGTCCCTCAATGTCAGGTATCCGGCCTGATAGAAAAAGTTTTCCGGCGGCGAGGTGTCTATATCGCCGGGGCTGTTCGCAAAATCCCTCGTAACCGGCACGTTTCTGAACTGCTCAACCGTGAGATGTCTGCTTTTCATGTAATCGGCGATTACCTTGGTGCCGCCGCTCTGTATCCAGTAATTCGACAGCTGGTAGTCCTGAAAAAAACAGAGTACAGAAAACGGATTGTACACCTTGTGGATGCCGTCAAAAGAAAATCCATTGTAGTAATTCCGCAATTTTGTAACAAGTTCTTCGACCGTGATACCATGGTCTTTCGCGCCCGCTTCAAGATGTTCAGCAAAATAATCGACGAGTTCCTCTTGGGTATATCCGAACAATGTACTGAATTTTCTATCGAGCGAGAGGTCGTTCAAGTTATTCAGCTTTGAGAAAACGCCGGCCTTGGTAAACTTGGAGATACCGGTCATAAACAGAAAACGCATGTGAGGCTCGTTTGCCTTTAACTGGACATAGCAATCCCGCAAGATATTACGGACTTCCTCCGCCATCACAGGATCGGTAAAGAAATCCAAAAACGGCTTGTCGTACTCGTCGACGATAACAACCGCATGTTTGCCGTGCTTTTTGGAGGTCTCAATTATTGTCTTTGTCAACATCTCTCCAATCCCCATCTCTTCGTCAAGGCTAACCTCGTGTTCGCTGGCAATGTACTTCATTTGGAAAGCCAACGACCGCCTGACTCCATCAACTCCCTCGCTTGTCCCTACCTTGCTCATATCCAAATGAATTATTGGATAACTCTCCCACGCCCAATCTGTCTTAGAAATCGCCAAACCCTCAAACAACTCGCGCTTGCCGCTGAACAGCGCGTTGAGCGTCCAGCAGAGAAGCGTCTTGCCGAAGCGGCGCGGGCGGGAGATGAAATACTGTCTTCTGGGGTCGGATACGATATTGTAAATCATATCCGTTTTGTCAACATACAGAGCACCATCTCTGCGGATGTGCTCAAACACCTGCAAACCGGTCGGTAACTTTTTCATCTTTGGAACCCTCCTGTAGTTTTATGGCTCTCTATGGAATATAATTCATTGCGGAGATGGAGCGGGGGAAAATACGATAATGCACAAATGCGACCGACGACGAAGCAGGCGTAAGTAGACACTCCGCGCTGCCGTACGCTGCTTCGGCTATAACCGCGTGAGTGAACTTAGGGGGACGAAGCCAAGCGAAAACCCACAAGGTTGTAGCGAATGCCCGGGGTGCGGTCGTGGCGAGAGGACACCCGGCAGCCCCCCGCGTCGCGGGACCAACAACCGCCGCGGATCACGCGGCCGGAGCCCGATGATGGGCCTTGCGGGTTGGTCTGGTCAGTGGAGGGATATGTACCAAACCAGTCACTAACCCACTCCCAAACATTACCGGTCATATCGTGGATACCCAATTCATTAGCTCGTTTAGTACCAACGGGATGGGTGCGACTGCCGCTATTACCACCATGCCAAGCCACCTCGTCAAGATTATTACTACCGGAATAGATAAAACCACGGCTATTACGACCACCACGAGCTGCAAACTCCCACTCTGCCTCAGTAGGCAAACGATAACGCCTGCCGGTCATTGAATTAAGCTTCGAAATAAATTGCTGGACGTCATTCCAACTAACATTCTCAACGGGTAAACTACCCCCTTTGAAATGAGACGGGTTATTGCCCATCACCGCCTCCCACTGCGCCTGCGTAACCGGGTATTTACCTATGTGAAAATCGCCAAGCGTGACATTGCGCACAGGCCGTTCACCACCCGAACATTGATTACCCTGCTCACTCGTACACCCCATCCTGAACGTCCCGCCCTGAACAGAAACCATATCAATAGCAAGGGCTGAACTAACTGGCGCAGGGGCGGAGGCGAGAGAGCACAGGGCCAGCAGGATTATCAAAAGTTTCTTCACGAGACTGCTCCTTACGTTAGTTATCCGGTTCCAAAAAGTAAACTCTGCGTGTTCTTGCGCCGCGATCCATTTCCCGACCTGCCGCGTTTTGTCGTTGATGCCTAATTACGGCCATATAAACGTTGTCAGTCCTATCGGGCAGGGGCGACCGGGGACGGTCGCCCCTGCGTGATATTATTTGTGTTTCAATTTATTTTTATGGAACTCGTGCAGACGCCCGGCTTGCAATACGAACGCTTCCATGTTCGCCTCGATTAGCTGCGGGAATGGGCTTCCGTCAGTTTCTACGGCTAAGAACGGGAACTCGCCTATGTCCGCGTATTCGTGGGCTTTTTTCTCCCAGCCTTTTATTTTGGACTTGCCGGTCACGTTCATCTCTTTTTTCAGAATCGACTCCGCGACGCGCGACGGCATACAGCCGAACGGGCCTATCGATATTACGCCGCAGGTGTCCTGCAAAATTTCCCGCAGCGCGAGGCCAACCGTCAAAATCGCTTCGCCGCGGAATTTTATGTCTATGAGGTGCGTCGCGGCGTCGAGGGTTTGGGCTATGTCTACAAGCTCGTAGTGGTACAGGCCGCTCTTCGCCAAAATCCGCTTTATCCGCCGCTCCCAGTAATCCTGAATTGTGGAGGTCAAGCGGATGCGGGCTTTTTTGGCGAGGCTCAGCTCCCTGTCGCCGAGGCCGGCGTTCAGTATGTAGTTGCTGTAACACAGAAACTCCATGACCGGCGCGACCTTGACGGCGAAACCGCGGTCTTCTAAATAGTCAACTAAATTTTTGCGGCAGAACTCGTCGCGCCTGACGTAAATCTCGCCGATGATGGAGACGAACGGGAGGTCGGCCGGACGTTTTTTAAGGGGGATTTGCGCCAGGCGGGCCGCGGTTTTGCCAAGTATTTTGGTAACGCTGCACTTGACCCTCCCCTCAAAGAATTTCAACATTCTGCCCCAGCATTCTTCGAGTGTGGCAAGCGCCTGCTCTTTGTCCTGAGCGGCGACGGAGAGCACGCTGCGCATGTCGCTGAACACGTCGGATATGACTATGCTCTGCCAGCCCCTGATGAGGCTCCTCATCCCCATCCCGCCATAACCGTTATCGTCTGTAAGGGTGAAAACAGCGGCGTTGGGGATTTTTAAGTTTTCGATATTTTGCGCGATGGCGCGGCAGTATTGGCCTAATCTGCACGGACCGTCGCTCGTTGCCATGAAGAACAGCGTGATTTTATCGGGGTCTTTCTTTTTCTCTTTTATGTACTGCAAAAATGATCCGGTGGTGACGATGTACGGGACGCACTCCTTACAGGTGGAATGTTTTTTTCCGAGGTTGAGGACCTCCTTGTCGCCGACAGGGAGCGCGTGGGCGTCTACCCCCATGCCTCTGAAAATCGCCGCGAGCGCTTCCGTTCCGTAACGCCCCATCGATGGCAGCATCAGTTCGACTTTCGGGTCTGTCAGCGAGTAGTATTTGCCGTCGGAGGCTTTTACCCGCATCTCGCTGTCCGCGACTCTCGCGGGGACAAACGATGTGTCTTCGGGCGGCAGCGTCGTGCGTATGCGGCGGTAGCTTTGCATGATGTCGATCGCGGCTTCGATTCTCGTATCGATTCCGGCGTCGGCGGTGTGCTGGTCGAGTTCGAGCGTCAGCGACGGCTTTGACTTCATCAGGTTGCGGAAGTAGCTCAATACAAAGGAGTCGGGGCCGCAGGAGAAGTTTGTGATGAACACGCCGAAGAGATTTTCTTTCTCCTTTACAAACTGCGCCGCTTTCATAATTTTCTGCCCCATGCCCCAGTACATCTTCGTATCGGCCTTGTAGCCGGCGGCGGGGAGCATGTCAAACGGGATGATGATGTACCCGCGCGACGCGACCTTGTGCGGGATACCCATGTTGGCGTCCACCGCGAATGTGTTGTAGGGTCGGCCAAACAGGACGAGGCCGAAAATGTCGGGGTTGTCGGCCAAATATTTCAATGCCCGCTTACCCTGATTCTGCATCTCGTCGTCATACGCGCGCTGGCGCGAAACCGCCTTGTCGAACGCGCTCGACGCGGCCTCTTCGCCGATGCCCATCGACACCGCCATCTTGACAAGTTCCTGACGCGCCTTGATGTTGTCGTAATCGTCGTTCATAAACAGTACTGGCGACAGCACCGTTGTTTTTGATTCCTCGATCTCTTTGCGAAACGTCGTTTTCAGGTAGTACGGCTCGCCCTGGACGAATACGCATACCTTGCTGTATGTCGACGGATTTTTGACCGGTATCTGCGCTACGTGCGGCAGGAAGATGTAGTCGGTTTTCTTCTTGATAAGGTTGAGAAAGCCGCCGTGCGTGAGCTCCGCGGGCAGGCAGAACGCGGCCTCGATACGCGCAAAGCCCTCGGGGTCGATACGGTCGGAAAGGACAGGTTCAAAGCCCATCTCGTTAAAGAAGTTGGAGTAGAGCGGGTACATCGCGTGGGTCAAAAATGTCCGCATTATGCCGACGGTTTTTTTGCCGCTGTAAGCGTTGGAGCTATTCTCCTGATTTCCGTCGTTAGCGCCTATTTTACCCCCAACACCAAACTCTTCAAAGAGCAGCCTGTTTCTGATCGCCACAAAATCGAGGTCTTCCATCTCCACCTCTTTTTGGAGGCGCATGTTGTAATATTTGTTGCAGACTCCGCCGAACGGGTACTGTTTGCCGTTTACCTTTATGCGCGAGATTTCGCATTTGCGGTCGCATTTCTCTTTTCCGCCGGCGCAGACAAAGCTGCCTTCGCGCGTCGCTTCGCGGGCGACTAAATCGGCAAGGTCGAATTTTGACGCTTCCGACAAACCTATCTCCATCCTGTTCGCGGTTTCTAACGCGACGCCGAACGCGCCCATCAGGCCGGGTTCGGGCGGGACGATTATTTCGTGGCGCATGAGCGAGGCCATCGCCACGGGGACGGCCTTGTTGTAGCACACGCCGCCCTGCATGAAAATCTTTTTGCCGACGGGGCGCGAGCCTTTGACACGGTTGATGTAGTTCATACAGATAGAGTAAACGAGGCCGGCGAGGATGTCGTCCTTGCCGATCCCCTCCTGCCCGGCGGTCTTGATATCGCTCGATATGAACGCGGAGCACTGGTCGGTAAAGTTGGGCGGGGATTTCCCCACGAGGGCGCGCTCGCCTATCTCTTCGGTGACGACGTTGAGCGATTCGCGGGCGGACTCTTCAAGGAACGAACCCGTCCCCGCGCTGCACGCTTCGTTCATCGCGTAGTCGGACGGCACCCCGGCGGTAAGATACGTGTACTTCGCGTCTTGCCCGCCTATCTCAAAAATCGTGTCCACCTCCTTGTCAAAATAGGAAGCGGCGGCGGCGTGGGCGATAATCTCGTTTATGACGTCGTTTGTGAGCGCGTGCAGCGCGGCGATTTGCCGGCCCGACCCCGTCACCCCTAACCCGGTAATATCGATCTTCGCGCCGTCAATCTGCTTGCCGATCGCCTCATAGCAGTTGCGCGACGCTTGTACGGGATCACCGTTTGTCCGCAGATATATCGACGCGACGACAGCCTTGTCGCTCTTGCGCATTAGCACGGCCTTGGTGGTGGTTGACCCGACGTCAAGCCCCATCACGCACTCGTCGCCGTCCTTGACGCTGTCCATTTTCATCGTTTTGAACGACACTAAGTCCATCGCGCTCGACAGCGGTTCGTGCCGCCCGAAAGAGGTGGGCGCGTCGTGGATTGCCGAGGCGTGGTCTTTGGGGAGCGGGATACAGTCGTGCCCGGCGGCCCAAAGCGCCGCCCCGTACGCCTCAAACACCGCGGCTGTTTCGGGGACGTCGAGCGTCCCAAACCGCCCGCGCAAAATATTGACCATCGCGGTATTGAGCGACCCGCCGCCTATCAGCATGGTTTTCTCGCTCTTCATATCTTTCACAAGCTCGCCGATTTTGTCGGCCATCATGAGGCATAGCCCCGCCGCGATGTTCTCCCGCGGCTCGCCCTTGTTCAGCGCGTGTGTGCAGTCGCTCTTGCAGAACACGCTGCACCGCCCGGCGATCTTGTGCGGCGTCCCCCGTTTGGCAAATTCGACCGCCTCTTCGAGGGTCAGCCCCATTCTGCGGATCTGCTGCAAAAAAAACTCCCCCGTCCCCGACGCGCACTTGTTGCCCGACTGCACGGAGCTGATCCCCCCCTTGGGGTTTATCACGTAAACAAGCTGTGTCTCGCCGCCGGAGCTCACCACAAGCTGCGGGAACGGGCCGTTTCCGTAGACCTCCCGCAGGGCGTTTTCGACCGCCTCCGGCTCGGAGATTGTCGAGAGGTCGACGCTGGAACGAAAGGCTCTGCCGGTAACCGCGATTTTATCGACGTCCACCATGTTCTTTTCGCCGAGCAGTTTGAGGGCCGTGCCCCTTGGGTCGCCGTCGTGGGCTACCCTGCCGCACGCTTCCACGCTCTTTTCGCCGTCTTTTACATCAAGTTTGACATACTGCACCGTGGTCGCGCCAAAACAGATTCCGAGAGTTTTCATTAACGCTCCGTATAAATAAAAAATCGTGTAAGTTAAGGTCAACGGTATTAAACCGCAAACCCGCCGATTCAGGGTTTACGGGAACATAGAATATAATATTTGGGCAAACGCCTTGAAAGATTTTAGCGAACCCCAATCATTATTGATACCCGTTCCTTTGAACCGCCGTTTACGGTGATTGCGCCCCTGACCAAATACGTACCATCGGCTACGGGCCGTCCCCTGTTGTCGCGCAAATCCCATGTGCCAACGACGCGGCGGGATCCAGCGATGACGGGCGGTCGGGGGCGGTCCGCGTTATCGGTTATCCGCACCCTGTTGACGGCGTTGCCGGCCGCGTCATAAACGGTCAGCACGCCATCCTCAATCTGCCTGCCCTGCCAGTAAAACGCTATTTCGCCGGATGACCGCGGCACAGGGTTCGGGCCGGCGGTGAACTCGCCGGCGGTAATAGTCACGGGCACGATAACCGCCGCCTCAACATCGGCGGCCTCCGGAGCGGTGCGGTCTTCTGACGACGCTGTTGATGATGTCGGTGAAACGGTTACCGCCGCGATACCGCTTGTCACGGTTGCTCTCTTATTTCCGCCGTCGCCGTTGTCTATAATGGTATTCGTTATCTCAACAAAATAGTACATAGTTCCGATTTCGGCCGTGCTTGGCGAATAGTTCGCGCTTCCCCCCGCGCTTCCGGTTATTTGGGTCGCGCCGGCAACGCTGCTCACCGTGTTACGGTACCAGCGGTAGGCCAGCGTCCCGCCGTCGTTAGTGTTTGCTATGACAGACAGATTCACGGGCGCGCCGACGCTTACAACATCGCTTTGCGGCTGGACGATGATGTTCGGTGCCTGCGCGTCCATAACGCTGCCGGAGAAGTTAATGGTTATATCGTCGATGGCCGCCGGCGGCTGGATGCCGCCGTGGCCCGTGTTCCGCCATGTGAAAATCAGCCTCACGGGCCTGTCGCTGACGAGTGAAGCCGGGAAGGTAACGGTTTGCTGTGTCCAATCGCTGATATTCAAGTACCTCCCCAAAACCGTTCCGGTATTTAACTCTTGACCGGCTTGCGGCGTAACGGACATATTGGTGGTGTAGCGCACTTCCATAAAATCGTACCATGTCACATCGGTTCCGTTCCCTCTGCCTCTGAAAGAGAATGACATCGTAAAAGCGGTGTTTGAGGTTGGAAACGCTATGTCCTTATACATGTGGACGACGGATGGCGCGTTCTGGGTGTATTGATTCGCGTTGTCGTTATTGGATATGTAGGCGGAACGGCTTCCGGTATTACTTGCAGCGGCGCCTATGCGCCACTTGTTTGTCTGATTGCCGTTAACGAGTATCCACCCGTTAGTGCCGTCTTCGAACCCCTCAGTGAGCGGCACGGAGTCCATGTCCGTTCTTACGCTCAACGGCGTGGACGGCGGCCCCGTGGGGTTGTCGGCGTCGCTTCTCGCCCGGGCGAATATGTAATAGTCCGTATTGGGAATGAGGCCCGAAAAGGTCAGCGATGTCTGCCACGCGCTCGCGGCTGTGGGGGCGGTGGGTGTATTGCTTCTCGCGTATTCCACCACCTGTTCGGTTTCCGGCCTGTCAACAGTGTTTATGGTAATACTGCTTCGCGTTTTGCCCGCTAAGGTGGGGGCCGATACCGTGCCCCTGTGTATGGTTATCTCAATATCGTCGATAGCCGCGGGCGGTTGGGTGCCAAAGGAGCCGTCATTTCTCCATGTAAAAACAAACCTCACGGCTTTACCGCTAAAAGTCGCGGCAGGCAAGGTGTGGATTCTTCGCGTCCAGTTGGCAATCCCTTGCAGAGAATCCAAACGCGTGCTGTTATTGTTGCCGAGAAGCTGGCTCGTCGTAGGCGTGACGCTCGTGTCGCAGTAACGGACTACCATATAGTCATGGATCCGCTCCCCGTTGGCTCTCGCGTGGAATGTCATGGAAAAATCTAAATCCGACACGGGAAATACTATATCTCTGTAAAGATGAACGGTAGAAGCCGCGTTTGTTATCGTGTAACCCAGTGTGTCGTTATTGTTGGATATGTAGGCGGAATAAGATCCAGTATTGCTCGTATTTGAGCCTATTATCCATCTGTTTACCGCGGTGCCGTTAACGAACACCCAGCCGTTCGGGCCGTTTTCAAAGCTCTCGGTAAACGGCAGGTGCGTAGTCGCAATTTCAAAGTTCGCGACCGCCGTTCCGGTATAGTTGCCAATGCCTTCCGCCGTCGCTGCCGCGAGAGCCCCGATTTCCGTATTGTTTGCGTATGAAACCATATAGTCGGCATCTCTAACAAGAACTATGCCGCCGTCCTTAACAATAATTGCCGGGGTTAATTCCAAACCGCCGTTGTATATCTGCAAAGCTATGGGCAGAATAGCGTCCTGTGCCAGCGGCTTGCGCTCTATGGTCCCGGCAAACGCGGGCAGCGTCAGGTAATAATTGTCAGCCGCGGCGCCGTCTATGGAGATATCGGGCGTAACGGTAATTCCCACGCCCGCGTTGGCATCGGCGAACGTGCCCGTCAGGTTTGTCAGGAATACATCGTCACCGGCGTACGCTCCCTGCAAAACCGCCCCGATTATCACCGCGTCAGTTGTGCCGTCGTAAATCTTGGTTGCTACCGAGGCGCCGGAAACAGTCAGCTCTTTGGGGGTTATGTCGAAAGTTATAACCCTGTGCAAACCCGCATAGGCGTTGATTCCGGTTATCGTTACAGTCCCCCTGCCGACGTTTATGTTTTCCTCATAGCTTAATGTATAATGAGTTCCCTTGTTTAAGATAGCGCCGCCGTTGTTTTTTGTCCACACTGTCGGTTCGGGTACAATCTCTGAACTGTTGTAGGTGTAAGTTCGTACAGGGAGCGAGTAGTCTACATTATTCGCACTGTTGATGCCACGCAGGAACGGCGTCGTTTGCCCTTCAATGACCGCCCAGGTATCGTTGAAATCCCATCCGGTAAATGTCGCCGCTCTTTTCAAGTTTTCGATAGATTGCCCGAATGTCCCCGGTACATTTGTGTTGCCGCAACTGTTACCGCTGCAAACTTCCCCCGCCGCGCCGCTCGCCGCAAACGAGTTGTAATGCAGCGCCGCCGTTGTGGATGATCCTTCAAGGTAAGAGTAGCGCCCGAAAATTCCGCCGGCATACGGATTGCCGGGGCTGTTACTGACCGCTGTAACCTCTCCGCTCGCGTAACTGTTGTTGACGGTTATGTTGGAATTGTTGGTAAAACCGATTAACCCGCCAGAATAATAGGAGCCGGAACTTGCTACGTTTTTGTAAGCCGAAACATTTCCGATGGCGTAACTGTGTGTAACGGTTACAGGGCCTTGAGCCCGTCCGACCAACCCGCCGGAATAAATGTTGGATGAGGAGCTGCCAGTTATGACCGTACTGTAAATGTTCATGTTTGAATAACTGCCGATAATGCGCGTCGGTGCGTTTGTGTGTCCTATCAAACCGCCGGAGTGAGTAGTGAAACAGTTGGCGAATATCTCGCCAACCGCGTAGCTGTTGGTAATGGTCACAAGCGACGACGAAGTGTTGGTTATTCCGCCTGTATGTCCGATCAGACCGCCCGCATTACCGGTGGTTCTGGTAACGGTAACGCTTCCGGCCACGTAGCTACTGTCGATGTTCACAGGCCCGGAAACACTGTTCATCCTTCCGACTAACCCGCCGGCGTGTGCGGACGAAGTGGACGATACAACATGCACAATCGCGCTGCTATTGCGGATATGCACCGTATCCGATTCGTATCCTTGCATAAATCCAACTAAACCGCCTACATAGCTGGTAGAGGCAAGCATATCCCTGATAATAACGGAGTCCGCTTTTACGTTACAGTTTATTATCGGCCGTCTGGAATTGTAATATCCGGCCAAAACGCCTGCTTGGTTATCCCCAGACGAGTTGCCTCCCGATAACGTAATCGTTGAAGCGATAACGTTCACATTCTTTATTTGCGCCAGTTCCGACGTATTACCCGCCGCAGTACGTGTAACGTAGCCGAACAATCCGGCATAACCGTAATAGTTTCCACTGGGGAATATCATTCGCACCGATAATCCGGAAATCGTATGCCCGCCGCCGTCAAAACATCCCATGAACGCGTTGGTAGTGCTATTACGCCCTATCGGAATGAAATCCACCCCGCCCAAATCAATATCGTTTTTCAACAGGATCGTTTTGTTGATGAACCTGTCGGGGATAAGATCGTTGACGATTTGGGAAAGCCCCCGCAGATCCGCGGCGGTGTGTATCTCGAAAGTCACGGCGCCGGGATTGTCGTCGTACCATGCGGTGCTGACCTCCTGAGCCTGCGCCGCCGTAAAAAAGACGCCCAAAACCAACATCACGAACTTTTGTTTGAGTTCCATACTGTCCTCCTCCTCGTTTAAGAAATTTATAGTGCGTACAAAATGAAGTAACCGAATACGGCGTAGAAATCAGAGTCCGCCCGCCCTTGCGCCTGCCTGGCAGTTTTGATTTTTTGATTCTGCACAAGACCCGCCCCACTATAAAATATAACACATTCCTGGCGCAAAACCAAATATTTTTTGAATTTATCTGGAAAAATTTATACCTCATATCGTAGACGTGCTATGTGATTGATTCATGGCGTGATTTATATTTCGATTTAGTGCTTTTGTGTCCGGCTCGGTGGAATTGTCAAAAAAATTACCATATAAAAAAGCAGGGGAACCGTATGGCTCTAATCAAAACCAGCGTCAATGCCAAAAAGTCCGTAAACCTGATGGTCGTCATGGCAGTAATCGGGGTGGCCTGCACAGTTGCGATTGGTACGATTTTTTTGATAAAAGTGGGTATAGAAGCGGCTGGGGCGCCGGATATGGGGTGGTATGCCAATAACCCAAACGCCGAGATTTTCGAAATATCCACAGCTAACGAACTGGCGGGGCTGGCGCAAATTGTCAACGGGACATGGGGCGGGACGCCGGAAAGAGACGATTTCTCCGGTAAAACTATCAGGCTCACTAACAATATCGACCTCTCCACTTATGATAACTGGACGCCGATTGGGAGTATTACCTACGACAAGTGGAACAACACGAAATCGACGGTGATGACATGGGACTGGTCAAACGAAAAACCGTTTGCCGGAACGTTCGACGGCGGCGGGCATATCATCAGCAAAACCACCGATGACAACCACCCCAATTCCGAAGTGGACAATCAAAACCTGTTCGGCTATATTCAGGGCGGGAGTGTAAAAAATCTCCGGCTTGACGGGATGAATATCAGAGACGGGAGGATTATTAACTACGAGTTTTTTGATTTTTTTACCAGGGTCGACAGTATTCTGGCCGACAAACGCCCCACCACGCAGCCAACCGCGCAACCGGCCACAGACAATAAAAACCTTTCGGTAATCATTACCAATTCGATTATTACTTTCAGCAGTAAGAGCGGCCATCTGTCCCGCCGTTTTTACAAAGAGTTTCACCGTTACATCACGAGGGACGGCCTCGACACGCTTGTTGAACACATACCGGGCGAAATGCCTGTCAATCCGGAAACTGGCAGGGAACTGACTATCCACGAACGTCTTGAAAATCACCTTTATCTCTACTTACTCGACAGGGATCGCAGCATAGCGCAGGCGATGTATACCCGATTCGGCGAGATGCTGACCAATATCAACGGTTTCGCGGTACAGAGTGTAACAGCGGGCGATATGGTTTACGCGCCGACAAACCCGCGCAGGATGATTGTTGTATCAAACACGGACGATTTTGAAAGCAGGCCGCTTTCGGCCTACGATGAATTCAAAACCCGTTTAATGTTTATAAGGGAACGCTACCGCGGCGCTCCCGACGCAGACGATATTATTATCACCGCGGAGAACAGTGTGACTTTTGACAAAATCCTGCGGATTATGAATTTGGCGCGTGCCACCGGATATTCCAACATTTCTATTGCTTTGCTAAGCGACAGTGTCCGCAAGCGGACTCAGAACGACCCCATCAGAGAAGCCGATGTTTTCGGTAAAGACATCTTCACTATGAGTACCGACTCCATCCTCTCCCTTAGCAGGCCTGGCCGTATCAACCTCCTTGGTTCCGGCCTCGGCCGTAACTACGGCGCTCTCGAAGGCCTTTTAGACGGTCTTCGTTCCGGCCCCGCCCCTGAACTCAAGAAGCGCTGGACACCTGTCATCTCATCCAGTAGGTTGCATACAACGGCTTGGCCGCTCGGAGGCGGCGGCAGAAGCAGGGTGAGTGTCCAGCGCGTAATCATGCAGAATATGGCCGAATTGCGCCACGCCTACAACAGGCGTCTACGAGAGAACCCGGCGCTAATGGGGAGGATTACCGTTAAAATTTC
The DNA here is from genome assembly GCA_031281225.1 of Chitinispirillales bacterium. Lineage (GTDB taxonomy): Bacteria > Fibrobacterota > Chitinivibrionia > Chitinivibrionales > Chitinispirillaceae > GUT77. The sequence goes on along the minus strand of JAITFQ010000087.1, from coordinate 459 downwards.
CATCGACGAATCCGGCAAAGTAATCTCCGCGCAAATGGTAGAAACAACAATAAACGACCGTGAACTTGAAAATTTTGTGGTGGACAGGGTGAAGAGTTGGAATTTCGGCCCTATTGACAAACCGGGCGATGTGGCGGAAGTTACTTATCCGTTCGTTTTTAGCCAATAGTATTGATTTTTTTGAATGGATAGTTTCTTTATACCAATAACTGCCACTCCAAAATATTCCGCGCCTCCCTGTTGAAAACCACCCCAACTTTCACGATCTTTTTATTTTCCCTCGCGAAGATGAGCGCGTAGTCTTTTCTTTTTATCTGCCTTAAAGCGTTCTCAACAGGCCTGTCAACCTTGAACTCAATTATATATATGTATTCCCCTGCGTGGATTACAGAATCCATCCGCCCGCTTGCGGTGTGGACTTCGTTGACGCAGCGCAGGCCGAGCATGTTGATTATGTTG
>JAITFQ010000135.1 GCA_031281225.1 Chitinispirillales bacterium | reverse complement strand
TAACCTCAAGCCATATCCCCATTGAGCGGATGAGCTTTAGCGATTCGAGGACGGGGGCGAGGGACGCGCCGCAATGCTTTTTGTAGAAATCATCGCTAAACGATTTCAAGTCTATATTGCACGCGCTCAGGTACGGCTGTATCATCCGCAGACATTCGGGGGTCATGTACCCGTTTGACACGAAAATCGTTTTCAACCCCGCGTCAACCGCGATCTTCGCCGTGTCGAGCGCATACTCGAAAAATACGGTCGGCTCGGTGTATGTAAACGAAATGCTTTCACATCCGCGCCTCAATGTATTTTCAACAATTTTCTCCGGCGACGGCGCGTGCGCATAGTCGTCAATAGCGCGATAGTTGGGGATTTCGGTGATTTGGGAGATGTTGGAGTTTTGGCAGAAGCCGCACTTGAAATTGCAGCCGGGCAGGGCTATTGAGTAGGTTTGGGTCGACGGGAGGAAGTGATACAGCGGTTTTTTTTCGATGGGGTCAATGTTCTCCGCGATCACCTGCCCGTAGGTGCGCGTGTACAATACCCCGCAATCGTTCACTCTCACGTTGCAAAAGCCGCGCTTGCCGGGAGTAACGCGGCAGCGGTGGGCGCAGAGGCTGCAAAAAGCGGCGCCGTCGTCTGTTTTTTGCCAAAGCAGCGCTTCTTTCATAATTACCTCGGCGGGTGCACCACTAATTTTTTTATCCTGCTTCTGACCGTCTTTCCAATATTGGGCGACGTGGCCGTCACCTGGTATAAATAAACGTTTGGTGACAACAGGTTCCCCCTCCCATCCCTCGGCACCCACGGCACTCCGTTTTCCGGATTGCGTATCACAGCCAAAAGCCGGCCGCCCAGTGAATATATCCTTATCGTGACATCGACATTAAGATCGCCCGGGGTGTTTGAGTGGTGGTAGAAAAACCTAGTTTCCCGGCCCATCCTCACGGGGTTGGGGACGTTTATCACGTGGTCTAATTTTAATTCGGCCGGATCGACGATATCCAGGGCTACGGTCAGTTTTGAAGCGTTCCCCAGTAAATCCTGGGCGCTTATTACCAATTCGTGCGATCCGCCCCTGAGCTGGTTTTCCTCGAACATGATATTAGCGGTTCCCCGGCTAAAGCTACCCTCCGAGAACTGGAACAGGTGGTTGACGCTCCGTTTCGACAGCGCGCCCCTCACCTCTATAGTAAGCCCTTCGTCGGGGCCTGTGCCGATTACGTTTATGCCGTTTTGGCCTTCGATAGCGATTTCGACGTTCAGGGGCAGTTGGGATGTTATCCGGTTTCTGACAAAGAGGCCGGCCCGGTTCATGCCAACGTCGTTAAAGATCGGCCTTACGCTGATCTTAGGGCCGACGGTGTCGCCTATGTCTGCGGTTTCGGAGCCTTCAAAGATCAGCCCGCCGAGGTAACCGCCTCCGGTCAGGGTGTCTCCCTCTTTCCACGCGTAGGCGGTCAGCCTTACGCCGGGCTGTCCGAACGCGAGGTTCATGGGCAGCAGGAGCTGCTGTTCGAACTCGCCGTCAGAAACGGGGATTTTCGCGCTGAATACGGGCCTTCCGGGGAGCATCCATGTGGAGTCCTTGCCCGAGAATATGCCGCCGTCTTTTCTTCGCGACAAGAACGGCGGGTTGGAGAGCGTAAGGTTTACAAACGCGCCCGTCCCGCTGAAATTAGCGTCCGTGAGCCCATCCAAATCCGTCACCGCCCCCCTTATTGATATCCGCTGCAGGGCTTTGAGCGTGTCGAGAGTCACCGCCGGGTCAGATATGCTCGTGATTCTGAGGTCTACCCCGCGGTTGCGTGCTGAAAATGTTATCGACGGGTCTCCCAAAATCACGTAGAATTTGCTCTCGTGGCTTACAGTATACATGTGTTTCGCGTACCTTAGTGCGCTTCCTATAGAGAAGTTAGCGCTCTGCCGCTCAAGCGAGAAGAGCGCCTCGAAAAACGGCGCGGCCAGCCCCTCGTTGTGCCTCGGCACCACTAGACGTGCGCCCGAGATGGAGGCGATGGCGCCGGCCCTGGGCTGCCTGACGAGCAGCTCGGCTATGCAATCGCGCCCGGGCTGATCAAACTTGCCCACCGAGCAGGAAAACAGGGTGATGACCGGATAGCGCCCCCTGTTGGAAAGCGCCCCTATGTCCGTGGTCGACAGCAGCCTCTCATCGGCGATCACCTCCATGCCCCCGTGGCCAAACCAGTTGAAAAGCGCGACGCCGCTGTTTATCTCGTTTATAAGCGTTCTCGTAGCGCTGGGCTTAAACCACCGCTCATCCCACTCGAATTCATAAAGATACAGCTTTCTAAGGTCGACTTCAGGCCTGTTCCTCTCAATAATAGCGGAGAGGCGCTCGGACGAATTGACATGGTCTTTGATGTTATCCTCATTTGGCCCCTGCTGGTCGTCGTCGGCGGACATCAATACCCTGTTGCGCCACGAGTCAAAATTCGCGACACGCGGGTCCTCCATCTCTATGATTTTGTCCACCATGTCAAACGCCTGCGCCGGGCTTTTTGCCGGCAGCCGGCCCAAAAAGTAATAGGCGGAATGCTGGGAACTCGGATGAATCATCGTGTTAAATAAAACGTAAAAATCCTCGTTCAGACGGCCATTGATGTACGGAACCGGCATAAAGTTGGGGTTACGCGTCGAGACATACTTGTAGTCATAATGCCCCGAGCCCATAAGCACGACATACGAAAATTCGTCGCCGCCGTTCCAGTGCCTGTAAACGTACAGCAAGAAATTTCTGATAGCCGCCGGATCCATATTCCCGCCGCCGAACTGTTGCAAAATATCGCCGAGCAGCACAATCCTCGGCCTGCCGAAACCCACGCGCGCCTTGTGCTCGGCAAGCCTGATTGAGGCGGCTAAAAAATCCTCGTGCGTGACGATCAGGTAATCGGTCTCATTGGCGGCGCGGAGGTCGCGTATTTGGAACGTGCTGTTGACGGTCGGCAGCGCGGTGAAAATTCGGAGGGAATCACTGTAATCAACGATATCCTTCTCGAGCGTCACCAGGTATCTTGTCCCCTCATTGCCGGCGTCGTTCCACGTATGATACGCCCGCTCGGCGCCAACGATGTCGATAAGCGTTACGCCGTGCCCGTCAATCGGGACGCGGACTACGTACGCACGCTCGCCGCTCTCCTTGGAAAGTCTGTACCCAACCGTCCCGGAGGTTGTGGATGAAAAAACCTCAAGCCTGCCCGCGGCGTCGGAAACGGCGAGCGTGCTGGGGTAGCGTACATGAAGCGAGTTCACCTCAAGGTACGCCCGTGTGTTGGAGTGGCTGTGCGTGTACGTTATCAACAGGTCGTCCGACGGCCATGAGTCGACCTCAACCGACCCGATACCGCAAACCGCACAAAGTTCATTCCCGCCCAACCGCGCGCTGATTGTGCCGGTACTTGCGGGAGCGCCCGCGGTTGAGGGATTGTGAATCCTGCCGTTGCGGAACTGTATTGACCCAGCCCGGCCCCTCTCAAGCCCGGGCAGATCAAGCCGTATCGTAGTGTCTGCCCTGCCTACCGTAAATCTTCGCCACGCCCAGTCGGTCCCGCCCTCTTCGTTGTTCCCCGAAAGAACGCCGGGCGACCTCAGAAACAGGTTGCTCTCAAAATTATCAACCGGGGCCGAATCCGCCGGCGGCTCCAAAAAACGCTCCATAGTCAGACCGCTGCCGCTTCTTTTGACCGCCAGCCAGTAAGTCCGCTGGTCATCAAGGCGGTTCAGGGAAAAAATATACTGCCGCCAATTCGCGTTATACGACCAGTCCGACGTCCCCCCCACGTACGCGATGAAGTAATCGTCGCCGCGGATAAGAGGCACCTCGAAAACACCGGCCGGGATAGAATCTACGCCCGGTACCGTAACGTCCATCTCGCCCTGTATAGACGCATACAGCGCGACGGAACTAAGCGGCGCGTCTGGAAAGAGCTCGCGGATGCTTTGGACGCTGATTTTGATAAGCTTATTATTCTCTGTCGACGCCTCGTTAACGTTACGGTTGACAGGCCCCACCCGAAACGACGCGAGCCGCTGGCTGTGCTCGAACGGATACGGGTCAAACCCCTGAACCTCCGCCGCCCTGCGCAGCCCCCGCCGCCCGTCGTGCCACCCCTGTGCGACAGTGAAGTTGGAAAGTAGTGCGCCGACCATCCGTTCGTAGCTGCCGCGCGGCTCCCACGAAGCGCCGCTGTGGGCCGCCGCCGGAAAATCAATAACAATACGCGCCCGCCTGAGCAGTTGAACCCGCCCCTGCCCCATGTCGTAAACCGGACGGAGGACGAGGCGCGCCGTATTATAATGCCGCATCGCGCCGTACGCCGCGTCGCTTATCCAGCGCGACGTAAACACCGGCTCGCCAGCCGAATCGGCCGCGAAATCACGCCGCCGCAACGGATTGGCGACACGGACGACGGAGAGTTCCTCCGGTTCCACCGTTACCCGCATCCCCCCCCGCCGCGGAACGCCGACATGTATCGCGTAGCCCGGCAGGAGCGCCGCGCCGGAGTCGCCGGTGGAAACATAGCCGCCGTCAAACAAAACCCGCGTACGAAAATCCCGGCCGTCGTGAATGGACGCGGTGTCAAAACCGGCCAGCTCATAACTAAGCACAAGGCGCGAAGGCGTACTCTCAATGACTTTTATGGAAGCCAGAGCCTGTACGGTGAGTATAATAATGGCGAGCGGGATAAATATGTTATGTTTCATAGAGTATAAATATAATATAGTATAAATAAAAAAGTCAAAATTAAAATCAAAATCAAAATCAAATAAAAAGTCAAAATCAAATTCAAAACATATTTTAAGGGGGGAGGTCTCCCCCTCGCTCCAACCAAAATATTATTGAACAAAAAGCCGTTCAATAATATTTTGTTTTTCGCTGCCCCCTCTGCGGGG
>JAITFQ010000080.1 GCA_031281225.1 Chitinispirillales bacterium | reverse complement strand
GGTGTACGCTCACAAAATTTTACAAAGTAGACTTTCGGCATGAACTATTTTCAAAAAAAAGGGGTTAAGGTATGGATATGGTAACAAGCTTGTGCATAACACCTGAGGAACGAAGATCTGCTCGGAGGATTTTGGAACGCTCCAAAGAACTGACTTCATATCTCTTGGAAAACCCGGACGAGGCGGAGCAACTGAATGGGGCTACGGTGGTGTTTGACGAGGAAAGTTTTCAACGTGAAAAGAGTAACGGGGGTAAGGTTATTTTCGCTAAAAGGACTTTCCAGTTTACCCAGTAACCTATAATCGGTGGTACCGAGGGCTGCGTTTCGAGAGGGTGTGCGACAAAAAAATCTTGCTTAGGATATAACTAATAAAACACTTTTTGGGGATGATACCAATCCCCGTCTGCCTTTTTTAACACCGCCGACAGTTGCCCGGATTCGTCGAATGCTATCAGTGTGCTGTTTAATACCGTTTTGTCAAGTATGATTTTTTTGCCGTTTTTTATATGTTTTTGGTGATCGTCAGTGACAATAGTTTTTTCGGTGATATCGAAAGCGTCAATCGCACCGACAATGTGTTTTGTGAGGTCGTGCAAAGATGTATCGGGGTTGTTTAATGACTGGTAGTCTATTGCCGCCGACAGGTCAAATCGCCCGGTTTTGGTTCTGTGTATCCTGTTGACAAACCCCTCCGCGCCCGCGGTTTTGGCGATGTCTCTGGCGAGTGAACGAACGTATGTGCCGGATGAGCAGCTAACGATAAAATCTGCCTGTTTATTGTCGCCGTTGTAGCCGCGTAAATCAATGGAAAATATATTGACCGCCCGCGGTTTCATCTCAACCTCCTCGCCCTTACGCGCTAACTTGTAGGCCGGCGTGCCGCTGATTTTTATCGCTGAATATTTGGGGGGGATCTGTTGCTGTTCGCCCGTGAAATTTTTCAAAATGTTTTTTAATTGATTCTCGGACGGTAAGACGCCGCTTTCGGCAATCACAGCTCCCTCCGCGTCAAGCGTGTCTGTGCTTTGGCCGAAGATTACGCTGAATTCGTAGATTTTCGGTTCGAGAGACAGGTATTCCAAAAGCCGCGTGCATTTGCCAAGCGCGATAACCATTAACCCGGAGGCCATTGGGTCAAGCGTTCCGGCGTGCCCGGTTTTTGTTGTTTTTAGCGCACGTCCGGCGGCGCGGGCTATTGTGAATGAGGATGGGCCGGACGGCTTGTTGACGCAGATGAATCCGTTCAAAATTTGCTGCCTTTTATTATTACAAATTTGTTAATTCTTTTTCCAATATCGACAGCATATATTCCATCGCTTCCCGATACGGCTGTTTTATCGTGCACCCTGCCGCGCAGCTGTGGCCGCCACCTCCAGATATTGTTTTGGCTAATTTTCCAACGTCGATATTTCCTTTTGAACGGAGGCTGAAGTGCGTTTCTTCGGGGGTGTGCTTTGTCATTACCCCTACCTCTACGCCGGCGGCGGTGACGGTGTTGTCGGCCATCCCTTCGGAGTCGCTGTATTTGGCGCCGACCTCGTCCAAAACCGACATGGGCATGTCCATGCTGCATATTTTGCCGTTTAAGTGAAAACTCAGCGTTGACCAAATGCGCGATTGCAGGGCTAAACCCTCCCGTGAGTGGGACGAGTATACTTTTTCATAGGTATCGGCGCAATTCACCCCCATATCGGCGAGTTCGGCGCAAACGCTCAAAACTCTGCTGGACGTGTTGGAGAAGCGGAAGCCGCCGGTGTCGGTCATCACGGCGGTATACAGGGATTCGGCGACGTGCGGGGGGATCTCAATTTTGCACTCTTTGAAAAACGAAAAAATAACTTCGCCGACGGCAGCGGCTTTGGGATCCACAAAATTCAAATCGCCGAAGTTTGTATTGTCTCTGTGGTGATCAATATTTATTATCGTTTTAGCGCCGGCTTCCCGCACGTCCCAGCCGAGCCTCTGAATATTCGAGCAGTCGAGTATCACGAGTACGTCAAATGTTTCTTGCGGCTTATTTTGGGTGATGAACTCGGAATCTTTCAGAAAGGCGAATTTCTGCGGCAACGGGTCGGCGCAACAGCAAACGGCTTTCTTTCCCCTGCTCTTGAGATACCAAAGAAACGCGAGCTGCGAGCCTACGCAGTCACCGTCGAGACTCTGGTGGCTTGACAGGAGGAATGACGAGTTTGATTCAATCGCGCTATTGAGCGGTGTCCAAATCATCCTGTCGTTCCAAATCTTTTTGAATTTCCTTGAACAGTTCGTTTATATGCTGGCCGTGTTCAATCGAAGTGTCGATTTTGAAAAGCAGGCGGGGGAAGTTTTTTGTGACGACTCGCGCCGCCACGGCGCGCTGGATAAACGGCGCGGCGTTGTTCAGCGCGTTTACGGCACTCTGCTTTTCCGCGCCGTCCCCCATTATGCTGACGTAAACGGTCGCGTTGCGCGCATCTCTGGCTAACTTGACCTCGGTAACGGTAACGATATCAGGGATGCGCGGGTCGCGCACCTCCTGAGCGATAACAGTCCCGATCTCCCGGTGCAACTGTTCACGCAAACGTTCAATATGCCATTTTGGTGCAGACATCGCGTCCTTTATCCTTATTGCATTTTTGTCAATTTTCTCGCGACTTCAACTTCTTCAAAGGTAACTATACGGTCGCCTTCCCTGAAATCGGAAAATTTGTCTAATATGATACCGCATTCGTACCCTGTCTGAACCTCTCTCACATCGTCTTGCATACGTTTGAGGCTTGATATTCTCGATTCGACAAGTTCCACGTCGTCGCGGATAACGCGCGCTTTTGAATTGCGGTTGAGCGTGCCGCTCTCCACGTAGCTACCGGCTATTGTGCCGAGTTTGGACGCCGTAAAGACTTTACGGATGACGACCTCAGCCAAAATATTCTCCTTGATTTCGGGCTTGAGCATCCCCTCCATCGCGTGGTACACCGCGTCTACGGCTTCGTAGATGATGCGGTAAGTTCTAATGTCGACCCCCTCCTGCTTCGCCAGGTCCCTGATCTTGGTATTGGGGCTGAGGTGGAAGCCGATAATCAGCGCATTTGACGCTACGGCGAGCATGATGTCCGTCTCTTTTACGGCGCCTACGCTCTTGTGTATCACCCTGACCTTGATCTCCGGCGTACTCAGTTTTTCGAGCGACGCAGCGAGCGCCTCAACGGAGCCGTCCACGTCGCCCTTAATAATAAGGTTGAGGTTTTGGACGCTGCCGGCTTTTATCTGCTCGTATAGATTATCAAGCGAGAGGGCGTTTATCCTGCGCATTTCGCGCTCTTTTTGCGCAAGGCGGCGGCGGGCGCAAATCTCCCGCGCCTCTTTTTCATCATCGAGCACCCTGAAAGAATCCCCGGCCTGCGGCGTACCTGACATACCGATTATCAATACCGGCTGGCTCGGCCCCGCGCTCTCCACAACAAGCCCGTATTCGTTGTGCAGTTCGCGCACGCGGCCGCTGTGGATACCGGTGACAAACGCGTTCCCCTTTTTCAACGTGCCCCTCTGAACGAGCACGGTGGCAATGGGGCCTTTGCCTTTGTCGAGCTCGGCCTCAATGACTACCCCGTGCGCCTTGCCCTCGGGGCTGGCTCTCAGTTCGAGGATTTCAGTTTCAAGCGCGAGGGTTTCGAGAAGTTTTTCGACGCCAATCCCTTTTTTGGCGGAAATTTCCACGCAGGAAACCTGACCGCCGTATTCCTCGACCAATACATTATAATTGGACAGTTCCCCTTTGATTTTTTCGGGGTTGGCTGTTGGCAGGTCAATCTTGTTTATCGCAACGACGAACGGCACCCCCGCGGCTCTAGCGTGGTCGATCGCTTCGCGTGTCTGCGGCATGACCGCGGAGTCGGCGGCTATGACGAGTACGATAACGTCGGTAATTTGTGAGCCTCTAGCGCGCATGGCGGTAAAAGCTTCGTGGCCGGGTGTGTCGAGAAACGTGACCGGGCCGTGCTTCGTCTGAACCACGTAAGCCGCGATATGCTGAGTGATACCGCCGGATTCGCCGGCTATCACGTTCGTTTTTCTGATGTAGTCGAGCAACGAAGTCTTTCCGTGGTCGACGTGCCCCATCACGGTAACGACCGGCGCGCGGGGGAGGGGAGTGCCTACTGTTTCGGTGGCGGTCTCGGTCTCTTCCTCGGCGGCATATTCTTCCATTAGGCTGGCGGTGTATCCGAATTCGTCTACCACAACCTCTATAGTCTCGAAGTCGAGCCGCTGGTTTATGGTGACGAACATGCCCATTTCGAGGCACTTGGTTATCACGTCGCTCGGTGTGACGTCCATCATGTTGGCAAGTTCGTTCGCCGTTACAAACTCCGCGACTTTTAAAATTTTCTTTTCCGTATCCTCCGCGTCGTCCCTGATGTCGGCCTCTTTTTTGTATTTTTTCTTGGTAAATCCGGTGCCTATTTTGGCCAAAGTTTTCTTTACGTTGGCCTTCAACTCAATCTCGTTTATTTCGGGGCGCTCGTTACGGTGCTTGCCGCCCTTTTTCTTGTGCTTGTCCGGTTTGCCCCCTCCTGGCGCCGCTTTTTTATTTTCTCCGTCGGTTATTTTAGGCGGCGCGTTCTTCGGAGCGGCGGGTTGCTCGGTACCGCTGCCAGAACCTTGGCTAGAACTTTGCCCTGAAGTTGGGCGTGGGGAAGAGGACGCGAAAGGCCCCTTCGCCCATGCCTCTTTCTGGTGATACTTGCGTATGGGGGCTTTTGATTTTTGCTGTTGCGCTGGCGCGTCGGCCCGCGCTTGCTGTTTGGGTTGCTTCTGCGTATCGGTACGGGCGGCTGGCGCGTTCTGTGTTTGCGCCACGACCGGAACCGGATCGGGGGGCGCGACCGGCGCCGGCGCTGGGGCGGCGGTCGCCGCTTCAAGCTCCTCCCGTTCCTTGTTCAACATCTGTTTTTTGCGCTCGTACTGCTTCTTGATTTCCGCGCGTTCCTGCTCAAACCTCTCTTTGATTTGCGTGCGCAACTCCTCGTCCACAGTGCTCATGTGGCTCTTAACCGAAATACTCATCCCGCGCAGCATCTGCACCATCGCCTGGCTGGACATCTTAAACTCTTCGGCGAGTTCGTACACTTTCTTTTTAGCCATAACAACCTCTCAATCCCCTACAACACTTCCGGTGCGTCAGCCCGATACAGCAATACTATGGGTGACTTGGAAGCTTGTATATATCAGAATATTTCGGTTTCTGTTTTGTCAACGTCATCTGCGCGAAACATACGGGCGAACGCCGTTCGTCCCTACAAAAAATCTATACGGCTCAGGTTATCTGTTTTTTGGTCATCCCTCGCTTTTATTGGCGTTTTCTAAATCGTCGTCCGCTTCGGGCAGCGACCTTACGACTTCGTTTATTATTTCGCTTTGAACCGACCCGTCACTTTCGCTCTCCGCCGATTCATCCCCGGATTCTTCGTGCAACGCTTCAACCGTCTCGTCATGCGTGATACTTTCCTCATCGCCGCCGCCGTCAACGGTATAATCGCCCGTACCTTCACACGTTTCCGGCTCGTCTGCGGCTGGAACCGATTCTTGCGTTTCCTCGCTCAAAACCGCCGCGCGCTGCTCGTCGCTCAGGCCAGAAAACTCCTCGTCGCCGAACACGTCAATCTCCCGCCCGAGCATTTTGGAAGCGAGGCGTATGTTCTGCCCCTCGCGCCCAATGGCTAAAGCCAAACCGTCTTCGCCTATTACAACAACGATCTTGTTCTCGCCGACCGGAATAACCCGCTTGACCTCCGCCGGCGCGAACACGCGGCGGACGAGAAGCGACAGCTCGTCCGTCCAGTTGATTATGTCGATCCGCTCGTTTGACAGCTCGCGGACAATATTCTGCACGCGGTTGCCCCGCATCCCCACGCACGCGCCGACCGGGTCGACACGGCTGTCGGAAGTGGTGACGGCAATCTTCGAACGGTGCCCGGGGTCACGCACCACCTTTACGATTTTTACGGTCTTGTCGGAAATTTCCGGCACCTCGCTCTCAAAAAGACGCTCCAAAAACTCTGGGCAGGTTCTCGAGATAATCACCTGCGGCCCCTTGGTGTTGTTCTTTACGTCTTTGACGCACGCGCGGATGTTCGCGCCCTGCGAGTAGCGCTCCTTGCGTATCTGCTCCTTTATGGGGAGCAGCGCCTCCGTACGGCCGATGTCGACCAAAATATTCCCGCGCTCCACCTGCTGCACCTTGCCGGTGACGATTGTGCCGATCCTCTCGCTGTAGTCGGAAAAGATCCTGTCCCGTTCCGCCTCGCGCACCCTCTGCACAATCACCTGCTTCGCGGTCTGCACGGCCATTCTGCCGAAAAGGTTTATGTCGAGTTCTTCAATGACATCCTCGCCCACGGCTATGCTCTTGCAGACCTCGTCCCTCGCTTCTTCGAGAGATATCTGAAATTCGGGGTCTTCCACGGTCTCCACCACGGTTTGGCGGGTGTAGACCTCGATAGTACCCTTTTCGCGGTCAACCTTGGCCTCAACATTTACGGGCGTGCCCAAATAACGTTTGGCGGCGGTGATCAGCGCGTCCTTGAGGGTCTCAAGGACCAAATCCATGCTGACGCTTTTTTCCTTGGTTACGACCCCCAGCGCGGCTACGATGTCCGCGGCTTTGAGTGCTTCCTTATTGATTTTTTTCTTCATATATGTAAGCCTTTCCGCATAATTTACTTGAACCGGATATCCTCTTTGCCGCTCAGTATGGCGGCGAGGGGGACGCTGGCCGAATCTTTGCCCGTATCTATGGTTAATATTCCGTCCGCGCAGTCCAAAATCTTTCCGCGCAAACACTTTTTCCCGTTTATCGCGGCGTCGAGATGAACCGTTACGTCGCGTCCGGCAATCCTCTTAAAATCCCGCTCTGTCTTGAGCGGGCGGTCTATCCCCGGCGACGACACCTCGAGAGTGTAGCGCTTGCCGTCAAAAAAGTTCTCCTCGTCGAGCATCGCCCCCACCGCGCCGCTGACCCGCTCGCAGTCGGATATGGACACCCCGCCGGGGCGGTCGATCGTTATCCGTAGAATCGAACGCGGGCCGGCGCCGAAAAAGCGCACGTCGAAGAGTTCAACCCCGAACTCCTCTGTTTTTGATTCAATAAGCGGTTTGACCTGATCAAAAGAAGCCATTGATTTTTCCCGCCTAACCGGCTTGATAACAAAAACGGGCTTGTGCGCCCGTGAAATACAAAACACCATGATCATAACAATATAATATATGCGGAATTTCAATGCAAGGGATTTTTTTATACCATCACTAAATTAATATCCAGCGCCGGTGCGCTGTGCGTTATCGCCCCCGAAGAAACGAAATCTACGTTGGTCGCCGCTATTGCCGGCAGCGTGAACAGCGATATCCCGCCGCTGGCTTCCAGTTCCGTTGACAGGCCTTGCGCGTTACGTTCGTTGACGCAGGCTTTTATCTCCTCTGGTGTCATGTTATCAAGCATAATCCTGTCCGGTTTCAGCGGCAAGGCTTCGAAAAATTCGTCGACGGACTGCACTTCCACCTCAATAAACGGGGTAATTTTGCCGCCGCGCCACGCGAGCGCCTTCGCCAGCGCGTCTTTTACGCCTCCGGTGTGCTTTACGTGCGTGTCCTTAATCAATATCATGTCGTACAGCCCGGCACGGTGGTTGAAACCGCCGCCATGACGCACCGCGGCTTTTTCGAGGGTGCGCAGGCCGGGGGACGTTTTGCGCGTGTCGAGCAGGCGTGTCTTGCCGCCGCCGAGCTCCTTCACCATCTTCGCGGTCAGCGTCGCTATGCCGCTGAGCCGCTGGAGCAGGTTCAGGATGACGCGCTCGCCGGAGAGGATGGACTTGACGGAGCCTTGTATCTTGCAGATGACCGTCTCCGGCCCAATGGGATCGCCATCAGAACAGCAGAGCGCGATTTGAGTCGGCATCGGGCATGACGCCGCCGGCGATTTCAACGACAGCAGGTACGAATCAACAAGCTCGTACAGGGGCGCGATGAGCGACGCGCCGGACAAAATGCCCGCCTGCTTGCTGCAAATCACCGCCTCCCCCATATCCACGCAGTCAAATATAGCCTGTGACGTGATATCGCCTATTGTCCCAAGGTCTTCGTCCAGGGCGTTTTTCAAAATGTTTATGACGCTGTTGGATGTGGCCATATATTAACTGATAGCCCCCACCATATCAAACATAGGCAGATACATCGCGATCAGTATCCCCCCGATAATAACCCCCATCACGCAGATCATTATGGGCTCGATAATAGACGTGAGAGCTTCCACCGCCGCGTCTACCTCTTCCTGATAGAAGTCCGAGACTTTTTTGAGCATCCCCGCCAAATCCCCTGTCCTTTCGCCAACCGCTATCATGTGGATCACCATCGGCGGGAACACACCGGTTTCCTGCAACGGCTCGGCTATGGATAGCCCCCCCTGAATCTTTTCGAGTGTGCGCATTATGCCCAGCTCCAAAACTTTGTTCCCCGCGGTCTTGGCCGTAATGGAGAGCGCCTCAATAATCGACACACCGCTCGTAAGCAGGGTGGAAAGGGTCTGCGAGAATCGGCTGACCGAACTTTTGCGCTCCAAATCCCCAAATACCGGCAGTTTTAACTTAATCCTGTCGATGTTTATCCTGCCCTTTTCCGTCTTATAATATTGCATAAGGGCGACTGACCCCCCTACTATTATGAGCATTATAGCCCACCACCACGTTTGCAGAAAATTTGAAAGCCCCATGACTATCCGCGTCGGCGTTGGCAGTTCCCCGCCCATGTCCATAAACATTTGGGCAAACGTGGGGACGACGAAACCGAGCATGGCCCCCGTCGCGCCCACCGCCACGAGCGCGACGATGACCGGATAGGTCATGGCACCCTTTATCTTGCGGCGCAGCGCGTCCGCCTTCTCCTGATACTCGGCTAGCCGGTTGAGCACCCCGTCGAGGTTACCCGATTGCTCGCCTGCCGCGACCATGTTGCAGTAAAGGGAATTGAACGCCTTCGGGAATTTCATCATAGAATCCGCAAGGTTGTTACCACCCTGAATATCGGCGGATACCTGCTTTATGCAGCTTGCCAGGTCCTTGTTTTCGGTCTGCGCCCCCAAAATATCAAGGCATTGGACAAGCGGCAACCCCGCGCTCACCATGGCCGCGAATTGGCGTGTGAAGCGCGATATGTCCTGCAGCTTTATCCCGCTCCCGATTTTTGGCAGCGATAATTTCAGGCTTATCGCCTTGGGTTTGAGCGAAATCGTTCGTATCCTCTTCTTGCGCAGTATCTGCGCGGCGTCCTCCTTGTTGGCCGCCTCAAGCTCCCCCTTAACCTGCCTGCCTTCACTTACGCCGACGTAGTCAAATTTGGGCATTTGCACTCTCCTTAATTATACAATACCTGCCATATATATACTTAAGTATAATACAAAGACAGCGGCGATTTCGCTATAATTTATCAAAAAATTACTCCAGCATGAAAATAAGTTTGTTTTTTGTGCGCGAAAAATGTGCTCCTATAGATGCTTTACGTATGGCTTTAACCGAAAAATATTCACAAATAATCTGACTTTGCAGGTAAGGCGTTTTGTAACGGCGGCGCGGAATTAACCTTTGGTATCTATACTCCACTCAGCAATGTTACGTTTCTCGCTATCGAAACTAATCCCTACCTTGAACAGTTTTTTCCCGCTTCCAGTCCCCGGCTCTTTCGTGTCGATTTGCGCTAATGCTTCGGCGGCGGGTTTGTTCAGTTTGAATTTGAAGTAATACTCAAATTTCTTAGTTTTAACATGCACGTCGGTTTGCCCGTCCGCGTTTTTTACTTCCGATTGGTAGTCGAGGCTGGGCATTTTGAACATCTCGTGTATGGCGGTTTCGCAGTGTTTTTCCGTTTGTTTGATGATATCACAAGAAATTTTGGCCATGTATTTGGATATGTGTTGGTGGATAGCTTCTATCGCTCCCTTGATATCTCCGTCTTCGAGGGCGTTAGGCAGTTTGAACTCTTTTATTTTCCGCCAAAGCGTAGAGCGCGATAACCCCAGTTTCTCCGCGGCGTCGCTTTGATTGTGATTTGTCAGTTCCAGTACATATTTAATATGCTTCCGCTCCACTTCCGGCAACGTCGCGATTCTGCTTTCGTATTTGATATGTTCCCGCTCCACCTCCGCCAAGGTCGCGATCCCGTTTTTGCCGATTCCGAAACCGCTTGGCGGCCCCGGCAGTAACAAACGGTTGCAGAACATGGATTCCGGCAGGTCACGCTCCGTTATCTCGTCGCCCTCAGCCATCACCACCGCGTGTTCGATGATGTTTTCCAACTCCCTGATATTGCCGGGATAATCATACGCGCCGAGCAAGCTCTCGGCGGCGTTTGAGAAGCGAGAGACGTTTTTGCCGAGTATCCGGTTAAACCGGTGCACAAAAAGGCTGATAAGGCCCGGGATAGTTTCCTTGCGTTCCCGCAGGGGCGGCAGGTGGAGGTAAAATACGTTCAGGCGGAAAAACAGGTCTTCCCTGAATTCGCCCCTCTCCATCAACTCGCGCAGATCCTTATTGGTGGCCGCGATTATCCGCACATCAGCCGTGCGCAAAGAGGTGTCGCCGACGCTGCGGAACATCCGATCTTGCAGAAAACGCAAGAGCTTGACCTGCGCCGGCAACGAGAGCTCGCCGACCTCGTCCAAAAACAGAGTCCCCCCGTGCGCCTCCTCCACAAGCCCCGGCTTGTCGCGCTCCGCGCCGGTGAACGCGCCCTTCCTGTACCCGAAAAACTCGCTCTCAAACAGAGTATCAGGGATCGCCCCGCAGTTGACGGCCACAAACTGCCTGTCGCAGCACTGCGAATGGCTGTGGATTATCCGCGCGAAAAACTCCTTCCCCGTCCCGCTCTCCCCGCCGATAAGCACGGTGGACGTGGTCGGGGCGATCTTTTTGGCGACATGCAGCACCTTATTCATCGACGGGCTTACCGCCATATCAACAAGAATACGCTTCTCAAGCCTCACCCGCTCCTGCTCCGGCGAAACGTAAAGCGGCAGGCCGTCAACCCCGGCGGCATTTTTATTTTTATCGTCTCGAAACATTTTTTATTGCGTTTTTTGAATGTGTTTGTGGCAAAAATTATCTTTACTGTAATAAGGAACTCTCAGTCAATCAATATAAAATAAATGTTTTCCGGGAAAATAGCAAAAAATTATGAAAAATGGCGTATACAAGATTGAAGAGATAAAATCACGCCTCGAACCGGTGTTTGGCGCGAACGGGGTAAAAAGCGCGATATTGTTCGGTTCTTACGCCAAGGGGACGGCGGATGAGAGGAGCGATGTTGACTTGTTGGTGGATAGCGGGCGTAAAGGGCTTAAATTTGTTGGATTGATAGAACTTGTCCGTATGGCCCTTGATGATATTGAAGTTGATGTTATTGATGTCGGATATTTGAAAAAAGGTTCACGTGTTGATAATGAAATACATGAAACAGGGGTTCGGATTTATGGGTGACAGAAACATTTTTTGTACAACAGCTGGACAAATTGATTGAAAAGTAAAAACAATAAATCCAGGCCAATCCATGAACAAAACTTATAAACTCGAAAAAATATTCACGCTCGCGCTCTTCCTCGTGAGCCTGCTGATTTTAGCCGGTTTCATGCCGATAGGCTTTGGCGCGCTTACCGGTGTCGCCGAGAGCGCGCTCAGGGAGGCAGGGGCGGATTCGGTTTCGGTGGGCGGGGTATCGGTCGCTCTCTGGACGGGGGTGCGCGTCAAGAATCTTGAAGCGTACAAGCGCATAAGCGCGAATGAAGACTACCGTGTATATGCCCCCCGTGTCGATATATCCTGCAATCTGCTCCGAATGGGCATCGCCGCCATTGCCTCCGGTGACCTGTTTACTCCGGGGAGAGACATGTTCCGCGAGGTCTACGAAAAACCGCTGGAACTTTTAGGCGACCTGTCTTCCCAAATGATGTCGCTGCGGCCGTTCAGAAAAGTCACGCTGCACGGCGCCGGTATCAGCTTTACAAACAAAAGCGGGCCGTGGATATCGGCAGGCGGCATGTCGGCGAGCGTAAGCAGTAAGGGAAAATCACTTGACGGAAAAGTAAATGTGACGGAAGCGTCCGTACCGTCGCTTGCCAAAATTAAAAATTTTAGCATAAGGCTCCAAGCCGAAAACGGCCGGCTCGACCTTGCGCAAGGGAGCGGAAGCGTGTTCGGCGGGAAGTTTTACGCAGAACTCTCCTTGGATTTGAATAACCTGCAAATACTGAGCGGAAGCACGACTATCAAGGGGCTTGACCTTGATAAATTCACCGTCGGAACAGGTTTTTCACCGGGTAGCGTAAGCGGCAAACTCAACCTTGAAGCCCAGGTAGAGCCGGGCCCCGCGGATTTCGACTCCATTAGGGCGAAAGGGAGCGCCGTCGTAACCGAACTGACCGCCGTTGAGATTGCCCTGCAAAGAACCCCGGCCGTCAGCCAGGTTTCGAGAGATTTGCGGACGCTCCTTTTCTCGGAGGTCAAAAGCGACTTTCACCTCGCCGGCGGACGGGTCAACTTTGACGAGATAACCGGCACCGGAGAGGTGATGAGTTTCAGATCAACCGGCTGGATCGACTTTGAAGGGAGGATGCGCCAAAACCTCGTAGGCGAATTCAGTGAAAATTTCACCAAAAGACTGCCCAGACTAATCAGAAACTCCCTCGAACCCACCGAAGAAGGCGGCGGGCGTTTCAAATGCGGAATCTCCGGAACATTCCACAGACCCCGCGTTGAAATCGACAGAAGCATGTACGACAGAGCAGTAGGCGGCTTCTTCCGCGATCTATTCAAATAACTTCGCAATCTTCGATTGTTTTGTTGTGACGGCAAAGCCGACAATTTCAGATTTGCGTTCGTAGGGTCGACCGATTTGTAAATGTGTGGAATACATCGTATACTCAAAATAAAAACCTATCATTCGTGTGCAAAAAAGTATATTTGATTTTATGGATAATATCACAACACCGTTAATATAGGTACTGGAAAAAAAATTATGAGCGGTCGAAGCAAAGTAACACAGGCGATTGATTCGGTCGTCTGCGAAAAAATAGAGATACCATCCCCCGTTTCAAGCTACTACGGCGTCAACACGTTTAACGAGCCGACAATGCGCAAGATGGTGTCGGAGGCGACGTTTAAGGCGTTTAAAAGGTGGCAGGAGGGCGGGGCGGTCATAGACGCCGCGCAGGCCGACGAGATTGCGGCTGCCATGAAGGAGTGGGCGGTTTCGCGCGGGGCGACGGCGTACTCCCACTGGTTCCAGCCGATGACCGGCCTGACAGCCGAAAAGCACGACAGTTTTATCTGTATAGATAAGGAAGCGGGCGGCGTCATAGAGGCGTTTACGGGCAGCAAGCTGATTTTGGGCGAGCCGGACGCGTCGTCGTTCCCGTCGGGCGGCATACGCGCCACGTTTGAGGCGCGGGGGTACACGGCGTGGGACCCGTCGTCGCCGGCGTTCATCACGGAGGTCGCGCTCGGCAAGACACTGTGCATACCGTCGATATTCGTTTCGTACACCGGCGAGGCGCTCGATAAAAAACTGCCGCTCTTGCGAAGCGACGCGGCGGTCAGCAAGGCAGCCGTGGACCTGCTCAAAGTTTTAGGGCAAAAGGTTGATAATATCTATTCCACGTGCGGGATTGAGCAGGAGTTTTTTCTTGTAGACAAGGCATGGTACAACAAACGCGCCGACCTGATGCTCGCGGGCTGCACGCTCGTGGGCGCGCCGTCGCCAAAAGACCAGCAGCTCGAGGACCAGTATTTCGGTTCCATCAAGGAACGCGTCCTCAACTATATGCACGATGTCTGCGCCGAGGCGTTCAAGCTCGGCATTCCGGTCACGACCCGCCACAACGAAGTCGCGCCCAACCAGTACGAGTTCGCGCCGATTTTTGAACGGTCGAATCTCGCCGCCGATCACAACCTGCTGTTGATGGATATAATGAAAGAGGTCGCGTTGCGGCACAACCTCGTCTGCCTGCTTCACGAAAAACCGTTCGCCGGCGTAAACGGGAGCGGGAAGCACGTAAACTGGTCGCTGGCGGATGATAAGGGGAACAACCTGTTAAATCCCGGCGATACCCCCGAGGAAAATCTGATTTTTCTGACGATACTCGTCTCGGTAGTCCACGCGATGTTCAGCCACAGCGACATTTTACGCGCAACGGCGGCGTCGGCCGGAAACGAACGGCGGATCGGCGCGAGCGAGGCCCCGCCGGCGATAATGAGCGTGTACCTCGGCGAGCAACTGTCAAAAATTATCGGTATGATTGAAAGCGGGAAGATCGAAAAAGGCAAAAAGCAAGATTTCGTCGACCTCGGCGTAGGCCTCCTGCCCAAGTTCACCCGCGACACGACCGACCGCAACAGGACGTCGCCGTTCGCCTTCACCGGCACAAAGTTTGAATACCGCGCGCTGGGAAGTTCTATGAACGTGTCAACAGCGGTTACGGTTATCAATACAATAGTGGCAGACTCAATGATGACGGTTGGCGAGCGCATCAAAAAAGAGTTGAAAGGTAAAACGGATATAACCGCCGCGGTTCTCAAAGCGCTTGGCGGCATCATCAAGGAATCAAAAGCGATTCTGTTCGAAGGCAACAACTATTCTGACGACTGGGCTAAGGAAGCGCAAAAACGCGGGCTGCCGAACACGCAGTCGACGCCCGACGCTCTCAAAGCGTTCATCGCCCCCAGAGCGGTTGAGCTGTTTGACCGCCACAAGGTTTTCTCAAAAATAGAACTCGCCGCGCGGCACAATATCTGGCTTGACAAGTATGAAAAAACTGTCGGCATAGAGATCAGGACGCTCTCGGAGATGGTCAATACGCAGATACTGCCGAGCGCCTACGATTACCAAACCGACATCGCGAGCGGGCTTATGGTGCTCAGGGATTTGTCCGACGACATGACGATAGACATGGTCGAGGGCGCGCTCGAAGACCGCAAGGACGTGTTTGAAAAGCTGACGGCCGACATTTTTTATATTAGAAAAAATCTGAAAGACCTCGACGCCCGCATGAAAAAAGCGTGCGGCATGGAACTCTCGGAAAGGGTCGCGTTTTTCTTTAGCGACATCAAACCGCACATGGATCACATCCGCAGGCACGTAGACGCGCTTGAGCGCACCATGCCCGATGAGATGTGGCCGCTGCCCAAGTATCGGGAGATGCTTTTTATACTGTAAGGCAAAAATCAACGCAAAGCCAAAACATAAAACATCATCTGACAATTCGGCGGCTGAATGCCTGTCTGCTGTTGTCAGCCGGTTTTATGGCGATGATGTATGTCCCCGAGCGTAGTCTTAAAAAGTTCGCGGGGTCGTAAGTTCCCGGCGTTCTTATGTCAAACCGCCCGACGGCGCGCCCCTGTACGTTATAGACCGTAACAATTCCCGGCGCGTCTGAGTAATAGCCGATAACCCCGTCATGGCCGACGCGGAAACCGCCCCGCTGATTTTGGCCTAAATCGGGTCTGGCTGAATTTTCTCTAGTAGCTGTAGTGATATCGTCGTTTCCATAATCTTTTGACATTTCCGGATACAGCGCCATTCTGGCGTTTGTTTCCCGCCTGCCGTTTCTCCAGTCGAAGAGCGGCCGTGAATTGTCACCATCAAATTCCTGCGGTTCCCATACGAAGGTGCCGAATCTTCTGTTTGCCGGCAGAGCGAAAACCAGATCGTTGACTTCGCGGTGCAAATCAGCATATTCTACAATGGAGATTTTTATATCGCTGTGATTATTGACCACGGCGGCTAATACCCTTTGTAATGAGTCCAGGTTGCCATGCCATCTCGGGTAATATGATATCCCGAATACGTCTATTTTGTTTCCGAAGCCGGTTTCTATCTGGTTAAGGTTTGTCTTTAAGTTTGTCAGCCAGCCGCTGGGGTTTCTTTCCGAGACTGTGTGCATCATGATTAAAATGCTTGTGTCTACGTCTTTTACCCCGCTTATGCCAGCGTGTACAAGCCTGGCAAAACTTGGCCATCCGCCAACGCCGCCCTGTGCAAAATTACGGCCTTCGGGGTGTATCATTCCGTTAATGACTTCGTTGCCTACCTGAATCATATCCGGCAAAACACCGTTATCCTTGAAAGCCTGTACGCTTCTTCTTGTGTATGCGCGTACCGTATCGGCCAGTTGAGCGAGGTTAAGGCCGCGCCACGCTACAGGTTTATACTGTTTGCCGGGATCCGCCCAGGTATCGCTGTAATGGAAGTCCAACAGGAACTTAAAGCCGCCTTTTGCTTTTATTCTTTGCGCGAATTTTATGGTGGAGTCGAGGCCACAGTATCCTCTTGTAGAATATGGCGATGCGCGCCATCCGCCCGTCAATCCTTGCGCGACATCTTCGGGGACTTCCGCAGTCGGATCAACAAACAGTCTCAAACGGATATAATTAAACCCGTGATCCTTGAGGATGTCGAGTATGTCCCGAACCTGCCCGTTGTGGGCATAACGTGTGTTACTCGGCGGCGCTTCCCGTTCCGGTATCCACGATATGTCGGCGCCAAGCGCGAACGGTTCCGATGCCTGCGCGTGCACGGTTGAGGCGAACGCCAATAATACCGCCACGCAGAACATTAACGACAGAAAAGACCGGGGGGTGATACATTTAGTCATTGCCGTACCTCCGTTAAGTTATTTCAAACCAATGGTTTATTCATAACCAGCAAAAACCTGTCATTATATAATAATAAGTCATTCCACTGCTAAAATGGTGAAAAAAATAAAAAATGTTGTTTCGATTCTTATGCTGAATTATTTGTAAAAAAGGCGGCCGTTTCCGGCCGCCCATCCTGTAATTTAATTATTATCGCCAACAAGCGTTAATAATCGTCCATCCCCATCCCCCCGGGCATGCCCGCCCCCGCGCCGCCCTTGTCCTTCTTTTCG
>JAITFQ010000074.1 GCA_031281225.1 Chitinispirillales bacterium | reverse complement strand
CCAACAAATCCTTGATGAACAGGGTTTTATCCACATAGTAATAACCGTTCTCAATCATTACGTCAAAGAACGATTGGCCTATCGGCAGCGGAGTTTTGATTGTTTCGGTGTCCATAGATGATAATATATATTATGCCCCTTTTCCAACCTCACAACTTTTTTGCAGAACGCAACGGGATAGCCCCGCTACAAAACCCGCGTAGTCCTCGACTCCCGCTGCTCCCATTTGATATCCGGGATTTTCTTTATGCTTACGACGAAGTGGAAGCCGGGGTTGATTTTTTCCGGGCGCCAGGTGAAGCGCATTTCCCAGCACTCAAGATCGCAGATGAAGGTGAAATTGTTGTGGGTGAAAGCGCCGCTCGAGAAGTCGTAGTTTCCGTTCCAGCGCGCCGACAGCGCATTTGTCAGGTGCAGGCCGGCGGATGAGCTTACGTTGAAGGATTTGGTCGGCGTGAATCGGTCCTCCGGTGTTGTGCGGGTTGCTCTGTAGCTAAAACTCGGCGACAGGCTCATGTCCCAGCGCTGCAACTGTTGCTGCCCGCCTCCGCCGCGCCTCGGCGCCGGCGCGGAGACGTCGCCGGGGGGCGTCATGTTCAAATTCAGCAGGTCGCCGTCCCAAAATGTCCCGGACACTCCAAGCCTGCCGGATGTCAGGTTGATATTGTAATCCCTCGCTATCGGCAATACTAAATTGTCGGACTGATCATAAAGCCAGAACGTGGATGTGAAGGTGACGTTCAGGATTCTGAGGCTTGTGTTTGCGTTCAGGCTCAGGTCGCGCCATTTGCGGTCGTCGGCTTCGAAGTCGTACGATGTGTTTAGCGAGAACGAGAGGATGTCGAATTTCTGTTCCCTTCTGACGCTGCGGTTACCCCTGTCGCCGCGGATTTGCGTGGTGTCGCTGCTGTCATCATCCCCATCATCATTGATAGCGAGGCCGTCTCCGTTGAGATCATTATCATCACCGTTTTCATAATAATCGTCATCATCATCGTCGTTATCGCTATCCGCGCTAACACCGTGAACGCCGAGGAATCTGTCGTTGGCCGTGAACCTGTCAACAGGGCCGCCGGAGCCGCCGCTATTAGTACCGCCGCCCGCGCCCCTTCTGCCATCCCTGCCTTCGTTGTCCGGCGTGGCGACGATTCTCTTGCCTTGAAACTGGTTGGCAAGGCTGAACCTCACAAGCTGCTGCGCCTGCGGCCTTGCCCTGTCGTAATCAATTCCCACGTTGTAAAACATCCTGTCCAATTCGTGCTTGGGCACGTAAGCGTATCCGACCGTCGGGGTGACGATGTGGCGGATGTTTGTTATTCCGAACGCCCCTACGGGGAACATTCCATAAATCCGTGTTGAGAGGTTTACGCCGGTGTTCCACGAGCTGACCGTGTTAAACTCATGGTTCAGTGTGTCGCGCACGAGGTGCCGCCTCACGGGGCTTATCATTACAACCCTGTAAAGCGTATCGACGTAGCCGAACTCATTTATACGGTACTCCGGGGTTTGGCTGTCGAGAATATAGCCGGGCGCCCGCACATCCCTTGCCGGGTCTTTGACCGTAAAGACGAGCGTGTCTCTGTAAAAAACAGTGTCTGTGACAAGCGTGTCGATAGCGCCGTAAAACATCGACGAGTTCATGTTGAGGTACGGCGAAACGTCGAGATATTTCAGAAGTTTTTGCGACGAGGTCAGATTGACCCTGTGCTGCATCCCTGGGCGTATGAATCCGGGCAGCGAGTCGTTGCCGTAAACGTCGCGGCGTACGTTTGCCTTTGTGTTGTAGGAGTAGAAAATGTTGTTGTACCACGACGGGCCGTCCGAGGACGAACTGGAATTATAGGGGATAAACGCCCGGGTCGGCAAATTAAAATCGAATGACGGCATATCCTCTATAATACGGTCGGTAACGAGGTTGTGGTTTCTGCGCCACGTCACGTTTGTTGACGCGTTTATGCTCTGGAACCGGTGCGACAGCGACATGTTCGCGTTAAGCTGCTGGTTTTCAAGCTCGTTCGTGTTGTCGCTGTACAGTTGGTTAAAAGTGCGGTTTGAGAGGATGCTCCCCTGGCCGCTCAGGCGCGTCATGCCGTCGGGCCTGAGGAACTGGTTGTGCCGGTAGTCGAGCGCCCATTGGCGCGACATGTCCTCAAGCCTGTTATCCATGACGTATCTGCCCGAAACCTCCCCGTCGAGCACATAGCGCAGGGCGTAGCGCCCGCGGGCGTTGAACACAAAGCTGTTGAACTCCTGTATCTTGGTACTCATCGTAAGGTCGTAATAATCGTTTGGCGCGTAGTAGTAGCCAAGATTATCCACGTATCCGCCGTGTGAAACGCTCCCCCCCCACGACGGCGTGAGCCAGCCGCTGCGCCTGCCCCGCTGCATGGGCATAACGAAGTAAGGGAGCACCGCGATGGGCGCGTCCCCGATGTTGAGAATCACGGGGCGGCTTATCACCTTGTCGTTGGGAACCACTTTTATATGCCTGCCGTAAAAATAGTAGTGCGGATGTTCGGGAAACTGGCAGGTTGTGTAGTCGCCCTGCTCGATGTATAGATTGTTTTCGGGAGTTTTGACGATGTTGCTTCCGGTGACGAACGTGTCGTCGAACCGGGTCATGGCGTAGCTCACGCGCCCGCGCCGCGTTTTTATGTTGTAGACCATGAAATCGCCGACGGTTGTGTCCTTGCCCTCGATGAGCTGCGGCATCCCTCTTGCCTGAAACTGGTCGTTTGATACGGTGTAGATTATGGTGTCGGCTTGCAGGGTGATATTTTGATATTTGACCTGCGCCCTGCCGAAGAGGGTCAGTATCCGTTCTTCGTTGTCGTAGTCGACGAAGTCAGCTTCGTAGAACACGGTGTCGGCGACCTCGTTGTGGGTTGCGGTTGTGGGGATGGTGTCTATGCCGGCGGTTGTATCAACGATTGCGCTAATATCCGTATCGGTACTGACGGTGTCCGCATTGATATTCGTATCAACGTCGGCATTAACGGTATTTATATTGATAACCGTATCACCGGCGGTATCAATATTTTCTCCGGTTTGCGCGAGCGTCAATCCCGCAAGGATAAAGAGGATATGCGCGGCGCACAGGTATACCCACGCCCCGCGTTTCTTCAAATTACCATGACGACGGTCCGTCATCAACTTTTCGGTAACTCCGCGCCTGAAAAGAAGAACGCCACTTCCTCCCTCGCGGTTTCCGGCGCGTCCGATCCGTGGCAGGCGTTGAACTGTACGGATGTCCCGTAGAGTTTGCGTATTGTGCCGGGCGCGGCCGCTTCCGGGTTTGTGGCGCCCATGAGTTCCCTCCACCGCGTGATGGCGTTCTCGCCCGCAAGCGTTAACGCTATGCACGGGCCCGACGTCATGAAATCCAAAAGTTCTTCGTAGAACGGTTTCTCTCTGTGTACGGCATAAAACTCCCCGGCGAGCTCTCTTGTGAGGCAAAACATCCTCATAGCCTCAACCTTAAGGCCGCTTTCCTCGATCATGCTCAAAATCTTTCCGGCGTTTTTGCTACGCACGGAGTCGGGTTTTATGATCGCCAGCGTACGGATAGAACTCATCACATTTCTCCTTTTGGTTGTTTAATTAGGGCAGGGTCCGGCTTTTGCGCTATGATGAAAAACGCAATACCTACCAAAGTAAAATAGGTGAACGACATAGAATAATTTCCGATGTTGCTATCAACTAAGCCATAGAACAAATAGGAAATTACTGCGAAAGCGATGGCTTTGGCCATGCCGCTGTACTTTTCGCTTTTACTGCGTAGAAGCTTGTATATTATCCCTGTGTTCAAGGCGAGCCACCCGATCAAACCTAAAATTCCCCACCCTAACCATATTTCTATGAAAAGGTTGTGGGATGAAAATCCTTGACTTCTAGCGGAGTCAAACCAAATCGGAAACCCGTAATCGAATTTCATCCATGCGTAGTTATTCATCCCTATTCCGAGCACGTAGTAGTTGTCCCGTAAAATTTTGAAAGCGGCTTCAAGCAACAAGACTCTGCCGTAATCAGATAGAAGGTCGGAAGTTGTGGGAGTGAGCATTCGTGTTATCACTTTGCTACCCACCGTAAAAAACGCTATTGCGAAGCAGGGCAAACTCACCGCCAGGAGCTTTACTGACCGCTTGTACCATAGCACATAGGCGGCAATCAGTACGAGGCCCAAAAGAGGGCCGCGCGACGCGGTCATGAATATGATGGCGACATAGACCACCGAGACGGCATACATGAAAATTTTTTTCACAATGCTTCGTTTTTCAAACAATGCGGTAAAAAAGGAACATGAAAACATCATGATGACGTACAGCCCGAGAAAGTTAGAGTTTATGTTAACCAACATCCCGAACCGGTCGCGGAATATTTCACCTGCGTACCCTTTATAAAAATAGAGCGCAAGCGTACTGCCCGCAAAAACCAAACCGGAAAGCGTTACATAGAATAGCAGCCTTTCGGCGTTTAAAATTTTTAGTTTGAGCAAAACAAAGATTGCGTACGCCACGCCAAATCCAAGCAATAGATAGGCGTCAAAAAGCAGCATAAACCCACGGTGGCTGTAGCTAAAAACGGTAACGTAAACGAGGGACACCAACCAACCGGCGAGCAGTAACATCATCGACTTGCGGAGCGGGATGGTGTCAATTTTTTCCGAATTATCGCCCAACAGAAACACTGGGATAAAAAATATTATGCCCACCAGCGTTGCATATAGCGACAACGGCAGTAATATTGCCACCGTAATCTGAACTAAAAAAATAGAGTATACTAATTTTCCGACGATATCTCCGGTGAGCACAGTAACCGATGCGGCGAAAAAAAACAGTGCCCCAAAAAGCACGGCATACGGCTCGAAGGTTCGGCAAATTAATAACAACGATACCGAAAGCAGAGCGGACGCCGCCAGTACGACACCTGCCCTGGAAAGGTTTCTGCCCAAAGGCAATTCTGTCATGGAACCGATTGGCCTTGGCATCTGAATCAATCCTGTTTTATAGATTTCAGGAATGAGTCGAACTTACCGCTTCGATGTGCTGTTTTGAGCGCGAATGTATGCGCAAGCAGCCCGAGGATAAGTAAATTTTGTGCAAAAACAATTACAAGTATAATCAAGAGACGCTTCGGGCGCGCCTTATATTCGGGAATAAACGGCGGGTCGACTATGATAAGCGGCGACACGTCCCTGGCTTCCTGCAGCCTTGCCTGCTCAAGCTCCTTGGTGAGAAAAAGGGTAAGTTGATTCTGAACCTCAATGTCGCGCATCATCTTGGCGTATTCTGGAAACAGCCGGGATGACAGCTCAAGACTGGGGATGACGGCGGGGTTTTCTCCCGATTCGTACTCTCCGAGCTTTTCCTGATATACGCGCTGGAGCCGCCTGAGCTCGGCGATTTCGTGCGTCTGGCCGGTGAATTCGCGCCTCAGCGCCGCAAGCCTGAGCTCGTTCATAACCGCGGCAGCCTGCAGATCGGCATACGCCTTTAGGGTAAGCCTCGTCTGCTCTGGGATGTTAAAAGCCTTGTTCGTATGCTGAAACTCCTGAAATACCGCCTGGAGGCTGTCCATCTTCTCATTTTGGATGACAATCTGCGCCTCGATAAACTCACGGTTTCTTTGCGCCCTGCTGATGCTTATCTCACGAACAGCCGAGTCTATGATGGCAAAAGTAAAATCGGCCATCAACTTGGCGGTGTCGGGCGACCTGTGGTAACAAGATATGGCGTAGGAAATGGTCCTGGACATACCCATCCCGCCCTTTTCGCCGGTGCGCATCATTACGTACTTACCCATGAACCTCGAAGCAAGCCCGAATTGGTTGGGGCTGTCTTCGAGCTTAAAAAACTCAATAAGGTTAAACTCGTCGACTATGCGCCGTTTTATTGCGTTGCTGTTAAAAAGAATCTCTATCTGATCCGCCGACGCGCCGCCGGAAGAGAGCGACGGCATGGAAAGGTTCAGGAGCGACATGGCGGAGATATTATCGCCGGAAGGGGGCAGGAACGTCACCGTAGCCGAATATTCTCTGTCCATGATCACAAAAGCGTACACCGCCGCTGCGGTGCACGCGATCAGAAAATTAATAACTAAAAGCCACCGTTTTTTGTACAGATACACACAAAACGATTCCAAAATACTCGCACTCATAAGAATATCCCGCCGATAAACGTATGTTTCCTGAAAAGCAATTTTATGAAAATTACTCTATTCGTCATAAAATATACTACTTGCCCGCAGCATAATGTAAATTTATTATGAAATAGATTAAAAACAAAAATTAAATCCGAGGGAAGAAATGAAATTAAAAACCGTACATTCGGCAATCAAGCCGATTCTGATATTTGCTATTTTTACCGGTGTTTTTGGGCAGCCCATGCGGGGCGCCGGTCCGTTGTTCAGGGCAGGCGCAGGCGGTACGGATGTTTTTGACTTTTCGTCTGCCCATACCCCGTCCACCCATTCGTTCACGCAATCCGGCACCATCCTGCCGGCTGACAACTCAATAAACCCGCACGAATACATGATAGGCAGCGGGGACGTGTTCTTCATTACCGTGGTAGAATCGCCGTCCATGAGGTATACCGCCGCGGTCGACCTTACCGGAAGGGCGTTTATACAAAACGTCGGGCTGATAGAGATCGGAAAAATTTCCTACACGGACGCGAAAAAAGTTATTGCCGAGCACGTGGCTTCAATACTGAGAAATCCGTCCGAAGTATATGTAACGCTGATCCAAACCAAAAACGCCACCGTATCAGTCACCGGCAAAGTACACATCCCCGGTTCCCACGAGTTTTCCGGCACCACGCGCCTACTCGACGCGATACTGGCCGTGAACAACGGAGAGCTGCCGCTGGCGTCCGAGGCCAACCTGCGCGAAATAGTGTACCAAAGCGGCGATACCACGATAATGTACGACATTCTCGCGTACCTTCACCAAGGCGATAGAACCCAAAACCCGTATTTATATCCCGGCGACCGGATCAGGATAAACCCCACAACGGCAAACGTATTCATCAGTGGCGCGGTAAAAAACCCGCCCTCCGGATTCTACCCGATCAAGGAGGGCGAAACGCTTGGCGAATTCCTGTCGATGTTTACATTCGACAACATCGCCGATACGGAAAGAATCATCGTCTACCAGCCCTCCGCCAACAGTCAAAAAACATTCGGCACTTCGGAAATGGACTACGTGCTGAACGACCTTGATGCGATAACCATACCCGTCAGACAAAACATGCCCGGAATTTTCACCGTCCACATATCGGGCGAAATCGGAAGCCCCGGGTACTACCCCATAATAGAAAACGTCACATCGGCGAGGCAGCTTATTGATATGGCCGGCGGCCCGAGAGAAACCGCCAACATGGCGCAGGCGGTCGTCATCCGCCCAATCAGAAGCCTGCCGGACAGGTTTAGCGCGAACGCGCCCCACCTGAACGCGGTAAGGCCCGAACGCGGATCATCCATATCCATGGCCTCGGCGTCGCAGGACTACACCATAATCAAGCTAATCCATTACAATGCCGACCGCGTCATGCTGGAGCCCGGTGACCGGATAGTTATCCCCAAAACGGACACTTTTGTCTACATCAGCGGCGCCGTAAAAAACCCCGGCGCGTACCCGTTCATGCGGGGGAGGGACGCAAGATATTATATCTCCCAGGCCGGCGGTTTCAGCAGCAACGCGGACAAGTCAAATATTCAGGTGTTCATGAGATACGGCGATCTGGTGCAAAGCGTGGAAACACGCTGCGTGGAACCCGGGGGGGTGATTGTGGTGCCAACCTCAACACAGTATAAGGTTTTGACACAGGTCGTGCTGCCGTTAATATCGGCAGTCATGATGACGGCAACCGTAGCGATCTCAATCATTTCAGTAACACGACAGTAGGGGCGAACAGCGTTCGCCCGCTATTTTATGGCAGCAATCGCCTGATGTTAATCACCGGCTTGACCGTTTTTAACGGCTTGCCGGTGTCGCCTCGGGTGTTGAATTTGTCTTTCAGCGTTTGGGCGGTCGGTTGCGGCTTAGGCGGCTGCGGCGGTTTTCCGCCCCCGCGGGGAGCGTTGCGGTTGTCGCCGCGGTGCTGGTGAGACGGCGCTCCCGGCTCGCTCTCTAATTTCATTGACAACGCTACACGCTTTAATTCCGCGTCGATCTTTAATACACGCACCTTGACTACCTGTCCGGCCCTGACTACGGTTTTGGGGTCGCTTACGTAGGTGTTTGACAGCTCTGATATATGGACTAACCCGTCCTGATGGACGCCGATGTCAACAAAAGCCCCAAAATTAGTGACGTTTGTCACCGTACCTTCAAGCAGCATCCCCTCTTTGAGATGCGCGATCTCCGTCACGTCGTCGCTAAACCTTGCGTACTTGAACTCGGCCCGCGGGTCACGCCCCGGTTTTTCAAGTTCCGACAAAATGTCATTTATCGTCGGCAGCCCCACGCTGTCGGTTACAAAATCCTTTTTGTTGATACCGCGCAATAATACAGTATTGCCGATCAGTTCGTTGATAGTGGTTTTCAACTGTTCCGCCATTTTCACGACGATTTTGTATGATTCGGGGTGGACGGCCGAATTATCGAGCGGGTTTTTACTGCCGGGGATGCGCAAAAATCCGGCGGCAAGCTGGAATTTTTTCTCACCGAGGCCCGATACTTTCAACAACTCCTGACGGCTCGAAAACGCGCCGTTTTTATTGCGGTGATTAACGATGTTGGCGGCGATAAGTTTGTTTAGCCCGGAAACGTATTTTAACAGCTCCTCCGACGCGAGATTAACATCCACCCCCACACGGTTCACGCTGCTCTCAACCACGCCGTCGAGCGACTCCTTAAGCCGCGTCTGGTTGACATCGTGCTGATACTGCCCGACGCCGATAGACTTGGGGTCGATCTTGACGAGTTCCGACAGCGGGTCCTGCAACCGGCGCGCTATCGATATCGCGCCCCGCACCGTCAGGTCAAGGTCGGGAAACTCTTTTATAGCGACATCCGACGCGCTGTATACGCTCGCCCCAGCCTCGCTGACCACCACGCAAACCGGGCGCTGTTCGGCAGGGACGTCTTTTATAGCCGCTTTTACAAATTCGTCCGTTTCCCGGCTCGCCGTGCCGTTCCCAACGGCGACCAAACGTACGTCATGCCGCTGTACCATCGCAAGCAATACCGCCCGCGCTTTTTCCGTATCTTTCTGCGGCTCATGGGGGTAGACGGTTGCGTTCTCGATAAATTTTCCGGTGTCATCAACAACCACAATCTTGCAGCCCGTCCTGAACCCTGGATCAACCCCTATCACATACTTGCGCCCGGCGGGGGCGGCGAGAAGCAGCGCTTCCAAATTATCGCCAAAAACCTTAATCGCCTCCTCATCCGCCTTGTCCCGCGCCTCCTTGCGTATCTCCGTCTCCGTAGCCGGCTGCAGCAGCCTGTCGAACGAATCCTCCGCCGCCGTGCGCAGGTACGGGGCCGCCGCGCTTTGCGGGTGCGGGATGAGTTTGCTGCCGAGATACTGCACGGCGGTTTCGACCGGAAGTTCGAGCGACAGCCTCAGCACCTTTTCCCGCTCCCCGCGCAGCATTGCCAAAATTCTGTGTGACGGGACGGCGGCCGCCTTTTCTCTATAATTATAGTACATCTCAAACTTGCTCTTCTGCCCCTCAAAATCCTTTTTGACGGTGCTGATAATAAACCCCTGATCCGCCGCTAATTCGCGTAACCATTTGCGGATATCCGCGTCGTCGGAGAGGCGCTCCGCCAAAATATCCTTTGCCCCCTGCACCGCCTTTTCGGGCGTATCCACCTCTTTTTCGGTATTAATAAACTCTCCGGCCTTTGCCAGCACGTCGCACTTTTCGTCTTCTAACCCGTAAAGCCAGTCCGCCAGCGGTTCTAATCCCGCGTCCTTAGCTTTTGTCGCCCGCGTTGTCCGCTTGGGTTTGTACGGCAGATACAGGTCTTCAAGCTCCGTTTTGCTAAGCGTCCCCTTTATCCTCGCTTCAAGTTCCGGCGTCAGTTTTCCCTGCGACCCGATACTCTCAAGTATCGTCTCCCGCCGCTCGCCAAGCTCCTGATAATATGCGTACCTCTGCATCAAGTCCCGAATCTGGATTTCGTCCAGCGACCCTGTGCGTTCCTTGCGGTACCGCGCGATAAACGGAACCGTCGCCCCCTCGTCAAAAAGCTCCAGCGTGTTCTTGACCTGGGATTCCTGCAGATTAAATTCTGTGACAAGCTGCTTGCAAATATCCATGGTTTTTTCCCCCACGAAGTCTGTGATATGTTTACGAAAAATACTATATGCCACGCCAAGCCGGATCAATGTCATCATGGCGGAGACAAAATTACAATCGCTCCGCCCGAAACTCTTTGACGTCAACCCCGCGGAGCTGCCCGGTGTTTAACTGGGCGTTCAGCGAAATCAGCAGTTCTGTGCCGAGGGCGGCAAGGGTCACGCTGCCAAATTCAAACCTCCGCACGACGCCGCTCGCGATGGTCGTAAGCATGTCGAGCTTGAAATATATCTCCTCACGCAGAGCCGTATTGTCAAAGGATAATTCCAGCGACATCCTGAACCTCAGATCGTCACGGTCGGACAGCCTGCACATTATGTTGGTGAGCAGTATTGTTTCGGAGGCTTTGGGCGGCGGGGGCGGCGGTTGCCGCGGAGGCGGTATCTGCGGTGTCGGAGGTTGCGGCGCCGGCAGTTGCGGCGGGAGCGATAGCTGTGGCGGCTGCAATGCCGCTGCCGTTGACGTATCCGGCAACAGCGCTGCCGCCGGGGGTACCGGCAAAGTATCCGGCATCGGTATCACCGTATCCGGTTTCGGTTGCAGCTCCGGCGGCGTAAGAGGTTCCTGTACTGATGATACTTGCGGCGTATCCGGCGTTCGCAGCAGCCGCGGCTCCTGCCGCTCAAAAAATACCGGCGCCCCCAATATCTCATCCGCGCTCCTGTGTTCCCTTGCCGCCCCGTCGTTTGCCGCCCGCTTGGACTTTTTGGCTCTCGATTCCACCCTGTCCTCCGCCCGCAATCTGTCGACGGCCTCGTCCCCTACAAACGAGAAGTAATCTATATTGGTATAAACAAAAAAACCAACCAACCCGGCAATCACCACCCCCAACGCCACCCGCCCCGCCGTCATCGCGCGCTTGCGGGCTTTGCTTTTGTCCTTTTTCGGTTTTTTGTTACGAAGTACGAGCATTTTTTCAGCCCTGTGTCCAATTTTCAATGATAAGGCTATCTACACGGGAAAATTCTTTTACATTATCAGTCACCAAAATAGCTCCATACGCCAACGCAGCAGCAGCAATCATAAGATCGTTCCCGCCTATTATACTCCCTTTCGCTTCAAGCGCGGCACGGATGCCGCCGTATATGCGGGAAGATATGTGATCGAAAGTTGCGACTCCAAAAGATGCTACAAATTGAGCATATCGCGCGAGATTATAATCACGCTTCTTGCTTTTCGAAGCCCCGTAATACAATTCCGCCGCCACAATCGTCGGTATTTTAATGCTTTCCAAA
Source organism: Chitinispirillales bacterium (assembly GCA_031281225.1). Lineage (GTDB taxonomy): Bacteria > Fibrobacterota > Chitinivibrionia > Chitinivibrionales > Chitinispirillaceae > GUT77. The sequence continues at coordinate 7,140 of JAITFQ010000074.1, read as the reverse complement.
TCAGTAGAATCAATTTTACGAGTCACTGAAAATGATGTATCATTGAGATAATGAATACAGATGTTGGTATCTAAAAAATATATCATATAACTTTTTCTATGGGTGTGTCATAGTCCCACGGAATTTCCGGCGGCTCAACAAATGTCGGATCGTCAATGCTTCCGCACAAACTAATCAAACGTGCCCGCCTTTCCTCCTTTGTCAGGCTATGGTCGTAAGAATCAGGATATTCGAATGGGCTTGGCTTTATAGACGTTGGCTTAGTGACTTCAAACGGAATAGCCTGCTTATATATCACCTGTTTCAAAAACATATTGAACGCGGTAGAAATATCAAGCCCCAAATCATCAAGAACAGCTTGGGCTTTCGTTTGAAGCTCGTTATCTGTTTGGATGTTAATAGTAGTCGTCATACCAAATCCCTTTCAAGCAGGATAAACCGCGCAGGTGCGGCGGCAAGGCCCGCCGTGTGGGATGGGGTGACCGAGGGGACTCGAACCCCCAACAACTGGAACCACAATCCAGTGCTCTAACCATTGAACTACGGCCACCATATACCTATGAATATAATACATTCCAAATCGCCGCGCAAGTTTTTTTTAATTCGCGAGTTTCAAATCGCCCCACGTGCCCGGAATGTTGCGGGCGGCGGCGGCCGGGTGGGACGCGGAGCGCGACCTTGTCCGGTTTTCAACAAAGACTGAAAAGCCGATATTGCGCCCATCAAAAGTCTGCGCGCCAAGCTCGCTCCAACGTACGGATATGAGCCTCGCGGACCCCGCTTCTATCGCGGCAATCTCGCGCTCACGCCCGTCTCCCCACCTCAACTCCTCAAACTTCATCCCCTCTACGTCAACCGCGCCCCTGTTGTAGTGCCGGCCATAGATGCTGTCGCCCTCAACCGAGTAGACGATGAACCTGTCTGCCCACGAAAGGAAAGCGTTTTTGCCGCATTTCAGGTCAAACGCGAACTCCGCGCCGGTAACACCGGCGGCGGGGGTGAAGAGTATGAACAGACTTTCCGTATTCCATCCTGCGGCAAATCTAGCGCCGCCGACCTCAAAACCGTTCTCGCCGGCGGCAAGCGCCGCCGCGGCGTCCTCCCCTGGCACGCCGTCTTGAAGCCGCATGGCCGAAAGCGCCGGCCGCGCGGGCACCCACGCGTTGTCAACAATCTCGCCGGCAAGCCTGACGAGCCCCACAGGTTCAACAGTCCCCCTGTGTTCCGTACCCGGGACGCTCCACTCTATGGCCAAATAGTCGGTCCCGCCGAGGGGGACGTCCCGCGACCTGCCGAGGAAAACATCGGCGCTGTTATCCGCTTCCATCTTCACATTTCTAGTAAAAAGCGTAGTGGAACGCGCGCCCGAACGCCTAACGACCCTGAAATCAACGCTTTTGTTAGGCAACATCTCCAGGTCGGCCTGAAAGGAAACCGTTATCGAGTCCGACCGAAGCGTAGACCACGGCGACGGGGAAATGACGGCGACCGGGGAAGCGGCGTTGTCCTGAGCGGACAGGCCGGCGGACAGAATCATCGTTATCAATATTGCGATAATTGATGATTTTGCAACAAAATAGCGTCTATTCATACAATCATTTGTCCTTTTACTGTTACGGTAAAAATCCACCAAAGCATAAATATAGTTTATGGAACAGGGATAATTCCAATAAAAAATTAAAAATCCCTATCTTGCCACCAAAAACCGTTCCTGCAACACCCGACCTCCAACCCCAAGCCTTACCAGATATACCCCGGCCGCCAGTCCGTCCGTCGAAAAATGTTCATGATAAGCCCCGGCGTCTCTTGTCGAGTTGACGATTGTCCTGACCCTGCTCCCCTTTATGTCGAACAGGTCAAGACGCACACCGCCCCTCTCTTTAACGCTGTAGTTAATCCTGATAACCCCCCCGTTGCCCACGCGGGCTACACGCAGCGAATAGTTCGCAGCCTGCGCCCTGTCAATCACGGATGTGGGCTGTTGCAGCGTGTCCGTCACCGCTACCAGATACATCAGGGATGTCGTGGTGCCGTCGTTTGAGTTTCTGCCCATCGCTACGGTTTGCCCCTGCTGAAACACCCTTCTGTATACCGTGAACGGCCGGTCGGTGGGCGGGGTGGTTGTGATGTCGTTCACCGACAGCGCGAGGTTGGTCTCCGCGAACCCGCGGGCGGCTATCCACGCCGGCCTTGGGGATACACGGTCTTCGTGCGCTACGTACACCGCGCCGGTTTTCTTCATCCTGAATCTTATTATCGTATCGGGCGATGTGAGGCTTCTCGTATTGGCGGCGGGGCTTATCCACTCCGCGTCCCGCAGTTCCGTCGATACGCTGGCTGTCAGGAAATCGCGGTCGCCGTAGGCTTTGACCGATTCCCCAAAATTGTTTTGGATTGACCAGTTCGCCGCGTTTGCCGCGCTCGGGTCAAACAGGAGCAGACTGTCGATAAACTCTCCGCTGCCGATGTATCTCCACGCAGGGGGAGGGGGCGGAGCGGGGTCGCCGAGGACAACTACATTGAGGGACGGCGGAGGAAAATCCATGTCGCTGGCAATGTAATATCCAGGGTGCGGCGGCTGGTTGTACGACGAGTTTTGCCACGCGACGGCTACCCGGTAGACGGGGTCGTGCATGAGCGTAACGAGCCTGCGGGTGGTCGGCATTGTGGTGGTGTAAATGCGCAAGGCATCGTTTCCGACCCTCCATATCACCTCCTCGCGCCAGTCGCCAAAGATGTCGGCGGTGAGGACGGGGGTGCTTTTGGTGCCGTTGTTTGAACTTGCGCCGGTAGCGGTTAGAAGCCGCTGCCCGCTGTTATTGGCTATGCTCCACTTGGTTATCTGATTATTATCGAGGAGCTGGCGCGACAGATCGCCATCCCACCAGATAACGAAGTTGCATACGCCGGCGTTGTTTCCGTTGTTTGGAAGCGTGGTGCTCACCCGTGTTCCGTTCGTGTTGAAAAGCCCCATGCCGCCTGATCCCCAAAAATGAAACCCGGGTCTTGCCGCGTCGAGCTGCGCGGCGGCCCCGCGGCCGACGTCGCCGCTGTTATTTGCGGTAAAAAGCACCTGTCCGTTATTCGCGTGCCGTAAAGAGACGCCGATATCGCCGGTTTCGTGCGGCATGAAAATCTGCGGGTACGGATGGTCCTTTATCATGTGCGCGACGTGCAGAGCGTCGCCGTGCCCGTACCCCATTGTGTGCCTGCCCCTGCCGTCGTGCCCGATGACCGCCGAACCGGTGATTATCGAATGCCGCCCGCTGTTATCAACGTCCGCTACGCTTAACGAGTGATTGCCCTGGCCCGCGTACGACCTGTTGCCGGAGGAGTCCGAGTCGAACACCCACCGCCGCGTAAATTGTCCATTACGCCAATCCCACGCCGCAAAGGTCATGCGCTCATAGTAGCCCCGCTGGTAGACCACGCTTGGCCGCTCACCGTCGAGATACGCGACGACGGCGTTAAAGCGGTTTACGCGGTTGCCCCCGTTATCCCGCCCCGCCCCGCCCCAACTGCTTACCGGAGCCGCCACAGGCCAGTAGTTGACCGTTGCAAGCTCTCTTCCGGTCGCCCCCTCAAAAACGGTCAGATATTCGGGGCCGCTGACAATGTGGCCGTTTGAGTTCCTGTGGATGGTATTGTGATTAGCTGTCGCCGCCGGCCCCATGCTGATAAAATTCCCCGTGCCGTCCCTCGTTCCCGGCGCGGTTTTCATTATTATTTCGGCCTTGCCGCAGCCGTCGAAATCGTAAACCATAAACTGCGTATAGTGAGCCCCGGCTCTGATGTTCGGCCCAAGGTCAATGCGCCATAAATGCTGGCTCGTGAGCGTATAGGCGTCGATAATCACGTTGTCGGTAATGCCATTGTTCGCGTTATCCTGCGAATTTGACGGATCCCATTTCAGTACGATGTCGTAAACCCCGTTGCCCGTGAGGTCGCCCACGCTGCCGTCGTTAGGCGTGTAGGTGCCGCCGTGCTGCCCGATTGGCGGCCTTTGGAGGTCGATTTGAATATATCCGGCGGTCGGGTTGCTCGCGTTGCTTGCGTTCGGCCCGTCCACGTTGTTTATTATTATGGCCGGATCGCTCGCCGGCTGTTCCACGCCGCCAACTATCGCCCGAACGGTGTAGTTACTGTTCAGCGCGGCGCTCGCGTCGGTGAAGATGGTCGCCCCGGTGATCGGCGCGCTGTTCAGCCGCGTAGTTCCGCGGTATACATTGAACCCCGTGTTATAGGGCTCGTTTGCCAAAAGCCGCCAGGATAGATAATACCCTTGCCCCGCCCGTACGGCGATTAGCCCGCGGTTGAGCCGTTCCACCTGCATGGCTCCCGTGGCGTATTGAGGAAAGACGGCACAGAATAATAAAATTATTCCGACGACTATAGCTGGTTTTTTTAGTGTTGTTCTCATACTCTATAATATAAGCAATTTTTGCGAGAAATGTTGAAAAAAAACAAAAATTTATTTTACGGAGCGCTACCGCACATTAAACTTCTCGCTCAACACCCTCCGCGCGGTTGACGAGGCCGGGTGGTTTCGGTTGTCTCTGGCGGCGGTTAGCGCGGGGATTGCGCGGCGGTCGCCCGTGTCGCCTAATCTTTCCGCGGCCCTAATCCTGGTCCTTGCGCTCCCCGCGTGGTCGAGGTCGAGGATGAGGACGGGGACGAGGTCGACTGTCGCGCCGCTCCTTTGCAAAATACGCACGGCGTTCCAGCGCACCCAGTAGTGCCTGTCGCCCGTCCACGCTTTCATCTGCTGATTATCGTGCATACGCAGATGCCGCGCGTACAGATCCGTCAGTGATTCCGGCAATTCGCGCTCCATCCTGTTGCCTAAATAGTGGATGAAAAACGGGTGTTCCCTGCGGACAGCGTTTTCCCATCCGTCAAGTTTCCCGACTTCGGTAAACAAAGCCGCCGCATCATTGTATCTGCCGCCGCACAAAGCAGTCATCGCCTCGAATAGGCGGCCGTAGAGTACGTAAGTTTTGTTCTTGCTGCCGGCAAGAATACCGGCAACCCCGTCCGCGCCGTGCCTGTCGCATTTATCAACGTATCCCCTGCCGATATCTACAAGCTGTTTACCGCTCTTGACAGTATACCCCTTTTCCCGCGCCGCCCTGATCAACATATTTTTATCGCCTGATTTCTCGCCAACTGTCACAAAAAGCATAATCATTACTATCACGGCGATAAGAGAGATTGCGGCTGTTATCCCTATGGTGATTTGTGATTTTGTAAAACGTTTCTTAATCGCGCCGTAAACTCTGTTGAATACATCACTCGCAAACGGAAAACCTTTTTCCCTGTAAATCTTAACCGCCGGCGCCGACACGCGGCCGCAAAACGGCTGTATCTTTTTCCAACAAGCCCTGACACCCCGCAAAGCAACCGCGTAAACCATTTTAACCCGCGCGCCAATGCCGCGACGCGCGTCCGCTGTCGCCCTCAAAAGTTTTGTCCGGCGCGGCTCGTCGTCCATGCACCCGGCGATCATCAGGCACAGCTCTTCCGCGTTTATTATGCGCAAATTCCTGTCCGCCACAAGCGACTTCTCCACAATGCGGACAAGCTTTTCCGGCGTGTCCTCCCTGAGTTTTTCTACCGGCGTAAAACTGCAATTGATAGTCGCGAAAAACGTAGCCTGAACCGTATCCCTCAAAAACGGATGCGTGCCCGTCAGCATCTCATAGAGCGCTATGCCAAACGAAAAAATATCGGAGCGCGCGTCCACTTCTAAATTGTCAATCTGCTCCGGCGACATGTATCCCGGCGATCCCACCGCCGTGCCGTCTTTCGTGATGGTGGTAAAAGGCGACTTGACAACTCCGAAATCGCACAGCTTCGCCACCTGCGACCGGTCGTCGATCAATATATTCGCCGGTTTGATGTCGCGGTGGACGATGTTCATTCCGTGCGCGTGCAGCATGGCCGCGGCGATGTCGCCCGCGATCTGTGCAATCCGGTCAAACGGAAGCTGCCTCTGCCGAGCAATGAGTTTGTCCAAACGCTCGCCGCTAACGTATTCAAACGCGATCCACGGAACCCCGCCCTCCTCGCCCGCGTCGTAGATCGACACGATAGACGGATGGTTGAGCCTCGCGCACGCCTGCGCCTCTACCTTGAAGCGTTCCAGATATTCGTTCAGCACTATTGGATCAAGATTTCGGTCGGTAGAGATGACTTTGACCGCCACCTGACGCCCAAGTATAGGGTCTTCCGAGAGATAAACGCGCCCCATAGCCCCCTCGCCCAAAAGTTCGAGGACTTTGTAGCGGCCGTAGGTTTCGGTTTGGTGTTGCATTTTATAAAAATAAATATTGCGTGGCGAGGCGGCGTCTATTATTTTATTTATGTATCTATCCTCTTGCAATACATTTGTCCCCACGGCAGTAAAAGTACGTCTTTTTGAGCAGTATCTCTTCTAAAAATCAAACGTTTAATTTGTGAGTATACGATGTATCTCACACATTTAGAAAATTTAACATTGTCGGCTTTTGGCTTGCGCCGAGATAAACAAGTTGCCGTCACAACAAACAATCGAAGATTGTTAAAAATTTTAACCTGAACCCAAGGCGAAAAATTTATGATTATTCGTAAATTATTACCTATCATTACAGGTATAACCATCTCCGCCCACGCCCTCGGCATTGTCATTACCGAACTCCACCGCGACCCCGCGGCAGGGAACAAAAACGCCACTCCGGGCGGGCAAAGCCACATATTCGTGGAACTCACCAATTTTGGCAGCGACACGTTTTTCCTCTCGGATGTCTTCCTGACGAGCGGAAGAGTCGTCGACTCCATCAGGCTCTTTAACGAACCAATTGCCGGGCACGAAGACTGCGTCTTCGACGCGGCGTTTATCCCGCCGGGCGGAGTTGCCGTCGTCTTTCCGCAAAATTATCTGAACGGGCTGGCCGCCGCGCCGGCAAGCATTCACCCCGTCGCGCCGGGGACGATAATGCTGACCGTCCACAACAGAAACCTCGGCGGCGTGCTGGCCAACGACGACGGCGTCGCGCTCTACCGCGGGACAAGGGCGAGGATAGACTCGCTTGTCGACATCGCTGCCGATCCGGGTATTCACATATCCGCGCCATTATCAGGGAAAATTGTTCTGAGCCAAAG